>JAPWUY010000134.1 GCA_028275295.1 Thermodesulfobacteriota bacterium
GGCCAAGGAGACGATAAGAAGGCTGGCTGAGTTTCTCGTGGGAAAGAAGATCCCTGACCTCAACTCGGGATTGAGGGCCTTCAGGAGAAAGGAGATGATGCGATTTCTTCACCTAATTCCTGATGGTTTCTCGTGCGTATCTTCCATGACATTGGCCTTCATGACCAACGGACTGCCTGTCAAGTTCGTGCCCATAGACTATTTTCCGAGGATAGGGAAATCCAAATTCCATCCCGTGAAGGACACATACAAATATCTCCTCACGGTCATAAGGCTTGTGACCTATTTCGCCCCCCTCAATGTATTCCTGCCTTTGTGCGGGTTGCTTCTGGCCATCGGTGTTCTGAAGGGGCTGATGGACCTGTTATGGACTGGGACGTTGCAGGAGTCGGACATTATCTTGTTCCTGTCAGCTGTGATGGTGGGGTCCTTGGGGATCCTCGCTGATCTCATAGTGGCCCAGGGAAAGAGAACAGATGATGGGGAAGGCTAAGGATCTCTACGCTCGGGTTGGGCTCTCCCAGATCCCCCACATAATATCCCTCGTGGATAGACACAGGTTGAGCCCCACCTATGGGTGTTTCGACAGGGGGTTCTGGCATTACAAGACCGCACCGTTTCCGAGCGGAATGTCTCAGGAGTTCGTCCTGCCCCTCGCTCTTGTGTTCAAATTCGAGTTTCCTGGGGGGCATGGATACTTTCAGCAGCCAAGACTCAGGGAACTCGTGGAAGCGGGAATAGGTTTCGCTGCCAGGAGCTCCCACAGGGATGGCTCATGCGACGATTATTTTCCGTACGAGAAGGCCTTGGGGGCAGCTGCCTTTTCCCTTTACGCCATGACAGAGAGTTACCTTCTTCTCGAGCTCCAGAGGCCGGACTTTTTGGAATTCTTCAGGAAGAGGGGAGGGTGGCTCGCCTCGCACCAGGAATCGGGTCGCCTTTCCAACCACCAGGCCTTGGTGGTATTGGCCCTCTACAACCTCTTTCTCCTTACCGGGGACCAGAGGTTCGAGCAAGCAGCCAGGGAGCGGCTGGGGCTTCTTCTCGGCTGGCAAAGCCCTGAGGGGTGGTTTCCCGAATACGAGGGATGCGATCCAGGCTACCTCACAGCCACGATAGATTTTTTGGCCAAATATGAGCTCAAATCCAAGGATGAAAGGGTGAGAGAAGCGCTGGAAAGGGCCATAGACTTCCTCGATAAATTCGTCCATCCAGATGGGACTTGCGGAGGGGAGTACGGGAGCAGAAACACTTACCTGTTTTTCCCCCATGGCTTGGAGCTTTGCTCCAGGTGGAATCCCCTAGCTCGCCAGATTGCGGATAGATACATCCGTGGTTTGGAGAGGGGAAACAGGGTTCACCTGGATGATGACAGGTTGTGTGCCCACTTATCTTACGATCATCTCCAGGCCTTTTTGGACCATGGAGGGATGGGCGAGGACAGGGAAATCCCTGCCCCTCAATCTTTGAGATATTATTTCACCCATTCGAGGCTCTTCGTCCAGAGGGAGGGGGATGATCACTTTGTGGTATCTGCGGCAAAGGGCGGGTGTGTGAGCCTCCACAGAAAGGGCAGGCTCGTCTATTCGGACAGTGGACTCGTGGCCAAGCTCTCGAACGGAAAAGTCCTGGTAAGTCACCTTGTGGACGATTACCATGTCATTGTCGGGGAAGATGGAATTCAGGTTGGAGGACACTTTGGTGAGGCTCGATTCAATGTCCCTGGACCTGTGAGTCAGGCCTTCTTCCACTTGGGAATGTGCTCCTTGGGAAAATGGAAGAGCGACCTGGTGAGAAGGCTATTGCAGAGAATCCTCATCGTGGGCAAAAAGAGGCACCCCATGAGATTCAGGCGAAGCTTCACTGTGAGTGATAGAGTGACCCTTGTGGACGAGGTGTGGCTCCCAGAGAAGGGGAATCTGAAGGTGAAGGAGCTCTGGGCTGGAACGGATCACACATCCATCTACGTGGCCATGAGCAGGCTTTACAGGCCCGGATGTCTCCTTCCGTGGACGGACTATGGATTCGTGCTCCCCTCCCTCAATCGAGACGGCTACGGCCGAGTGGAAAGGGTGCTGGGATGAGAAGGCCCTTGGGAAAGTGGGGAGCAATGGCATTTTCCTTGGGCCTTCTGGGGTTCATATATTCCCGATTGGATTTCCGAAGCTTCGCAGAAAGGATCCTCAATGCTGACCCCCTTTGGCTAGGGATAGCTTTCCTGTGCTTCGGCCCCCAGGTTTTCGTCACCACCTTGAGGTGGAGGGTGATGATCCAGTCCTTGGCCCCTGTCGACACCTCAAGGGCTCTGAGGATGGTGATGGCCGCAAAGGCCCTCAATGCCCTTGTGCCTTCCAAGCTCGGAGAGATGAGCAAGGCATATTTTCTGAGAAAGGAAACCGGAGCAGGGGTGAGGATCGGCTTTCCGGCAGTTCTATTGGAGAAGATACTGGATCTTGGAGGTCTCTGTTTTTGGATGCTCCTGGGGATCTTCTTGGCCCCAGAGATCCAAGAGCCCATGGTCATAGGGGCTAGTATAGGGCTCGGAGTCCTGGCTGCAAGCGCGGCCTCGATCGTTTTGCCCCAGTTGGGCCTGGGGCTCAAGGAGAAGTTCAGGGGTAAATTGGCTGAGGTCATGTTTGGTTGGGCTGAGCTCACTCGTTCCTGGGTGGAAAGACCGGGGAGACTCATGACCATCGTCTCTCTCTCCGTGACATTGTGGGGTCTCCACATGTTGCAGATCTACCTCTTTTTCCCCGTTTTGAGGCAGTCCATGGACGTATCCATAGCCCTGGCGTACATTCCCCTTTCCCTCCTTGCTGGCCTGCTCCCCATAACTTTGGCTGGTATGGGGACAAGGGATGCTGCCCTGATACTCCTCTTTTCACCCTGGGCAGATGCATCTACCATGGCCGGGGTAGGTCTTCTTTGCACCATGCGCTATTGGTCGGATACCCTCATGGGGGTCCCATTCCTCCACAACTATACAGCTCAGATTGGCAGAAAAGGGGAGGGCGAGAAGCTTCATGATCCGGGTTCGCAATAGACAGAGCGGGCAGGAGATAACCTTGGAAGGCCCAAAGACGGTCCACCAGCTCCTGAAAGAACTCAACCTCGTCGAGGGCGCTGTATTGGTGATGAGGGATGGCGAGCTTCTCACCCGGGATGCGAGGCTCGAAAGGGAAGATTTCGTGGAATTGATACCAGTGATCTCAGGAGGTTGAAGAATTTGAAGTGCCGCCGCTGTGGGAAAAGAGCCGTAATAGACATAAAGGCCCATCACACAGCCTTCTGCAGAGATTGTTTCATCCTGTACGTTCACAGGCAGGTGAGGAGGGCCATAGCCGAATACCGAATGTTCTCCAGGGAAGACAAGATCCTGGTCTGTGTTTCCGGCGGGAAGGACTCCTTGGCCCTTTGGGACATTCTCCTCTCTCTGGGATATGAATGCCATGGCCTTCACCTGGATCTTGGAATCGATGGGTACTCCGAGAGATCGAGGATGAAGGCTGTGGAATTCGCCCAGAAAAGGGGCTGTACCTTGAGGGTGATTTCCATGGAGGAGATGGGCATCCCCGTGCCCAAATTGGCAAAGAAGAGCAGGAGGCCAGAGTGTTCCGTATGCGGGACAGTGAAGAGGCATTTCTTCAACAAGGCTGCTTTGGAAGGGGGATACAAGGTGGTGGCAACTGGCCACAACTTGGACGACGAGGCAGCGAGGCTTCTGGGTAACATACTTCACTGGCAGTGGGAATATTTGGCCAAACAGAGGCCTGTTTTGCCTCCAGTTAGCGATCTCTTGGTGAGAAAGGTTGAGCCCCTTTGCAGACTCTCGGAAAGGGAGTCAGCAGCCTATGCGATACTCACGGGGATAGATTACATCCTCGAGGAGTGTCCCATGAGCAAGGGGGCGACATCGATCCGTTACAAGCACGCCCTGAACATTCTAGAGGACTCCATGCCAGGGGCCAAAATGAGCTTTTACACCGGGTTCATCAAGAATCTCCCCAGGCTTTCCAGAGCCTGGGAGGATCTCCATGGGGCCATTGGTGAAGATTCTGGTGGGAGCTTCTCCCGGTGCTCCGAGTGCGGTTCAGCCTCCTTCACTGATCCCTGCAACTTTTGCAGGCTCACCATCGAATCAGGGCTCCGCCCCAGGTGAGGCCGCCTCCGAAGGCCGTGAGCAGGACCAGATCACCTTTGCGGATTCTTCCTGACTTCACAGCATCGTCAAGGGCAATGGGCACCGTGGCGGAAGAGCTATTTCCATAGCGCTCTATGGTCATCACCACCTTGTCCATGGACACGTTGAGCTTCTTGGCCATTGCCTGGATGATCCTCGCATTGGCCTGATGGGGTATTATGTGATCCACATCGTCTATTGTGTATCCAGCTATTGCAACGGCCTCCAGACAGGCATCGGCAAAGCAATTTACGGCCACTTTGAAGGAGCGATTGGCCTCTATCATCCTGAGGTAGTGTAGCTTCTTGTCGACACTCTCGTGGCTTATGGGGGTTGTCCTGGAGCCGCCTCCAGGAAGGAGAAGGTTCTCCCCATTGGCCCCATCGGTGTGAAGGCATATGGACAGGACCCCAGCCTCATCTCCATCGCTTGCGGGGATCACTACGGCTGCGCCGGCCCCATCGCCCCAGAGGATGCAGCTGGATCTGTCCGTGTAATCGACTGTTCTGGTCATGATTTCCGCCCCCACGACCAGGGCATTGCGAAAGGTCCCGTTCTTCAGGTACTGTTCTGCCACAGAAAGGGCGAATATGAACCCAGAGCATGCAGCCGCCACATCGAAGGTCACTGCCTTGGAAGCGTTCAGCTTGGCCTGGAGCCAGTTGGCCCCGCAAGGACAGTGAGTATCCGGGGTGATGGTGGCCATGACTATGAGATCCAGGTCCTCTGGAGAGAGGCCGGCTGCTTCGAGGGCTGGAAGACTTGCCCTGAAAGCCAGGTCAGAGGTGTTCTCATCTGGTCTGGCAACCCTGCGTTCCTTTATACCCGTACGGGTGTAGATCCATTCATCCGTGGTGTCGATCATCTTCTCGAGATCGTGGTTGGTGAGGACCCCTTCTGGCAAGTAGGAGCCAGTGCCGACTATCTTCACCCTCCTCGTTGTCACCTCATGCCTCCACTCGCGCGTCATGATCGGAGAGAGACCATACCCCATAGAGATGGCCTTGTCAACGGAAATGGTCGTAGTCCGATAATATATGTTATGTAAACTAACTTCCCAGACCGGTTTCCGGCCTTGCTTTCCGCCCTTCCTTCGCCTTAGAATCCGTGATCGCATCTTCAGGGAGACGAACCGCCAGGCAAAGGGGCCCTTTTCATGTCGGGAGAAAAAGATCACACCCAAACGGAATTTCATCTGGGTGCCCTGGCACTTCTCGGCCTGGGCCATCTGGTCACGGATCTCACCCAGGGGGGCCTACCAGTGCTCTTGCCCTTTATCAGGGAAGCCCTGGGTCTCTCTTACGCAGCATCTGGGGCCATACTCATGACCAGCAACCTCACCTCCTCGGTTGTTCAGCCCATATTCGGGTACCTATCGGACAGATGGGGCAGCACTTGGCTCATACCCTTGGGTGTCGTGGTGGCCACAGGGGGCTTTTCCGCTGTGGGATTTGTCTCCAACTACTGGGTGCTCCTCTCCGTAGTGTTCCTCTCGGGACTCGGTGTTGCGAGTTACCATCCCGAGGGGTTCAAGACAGCCAGGTTTTTCACGGGAAAGAGAAGAGCAACTGGGCTTTCCCTATTCTCGGTCGGTGGGAACCTGGGTATAGCCCTGGGGCCAACATTGGCCATAGTCGGGTATGAGTGGCTCGGCCTCAAGGGAACGATCCTTTTTCTCGCCCCTGGGGTCTTGGTCTGTGGCATTCTAGCTCGAGCACTTGGTTGGCTTTCCCTTCCCCAGAAGGAGCTCTCCCGCGGGGGATCCCCAAGAGAGCGCCTATCCCAGATCCCCATAGGGAGCAGATGGATCCCCCTTTTCCTCCTCGTCTGTGCCGTGACCGTGAGATCCTTGATCCACATGGCGATCA
>JAPWUY010000135.1 GCA_028275295.1 Thermodesulfobacteriota bacterium
TGCGGTTCACAACCCTTATTCCCAGTGGAGGTCCGAGCATGGAACTTCTTATGTGACCCTGGATGATTATTACAATGACAGGATAATAGCTTGGCCTTACAGGAGATGGAACTGTGCGCTGATCAGTGAGGGCGCTTGCTGCCTTTTGATGGGCTCGGATAGAGTCGCCGCAAAGTACACCAATAACCCCATGTGGATAGCCGGCGTAGGCCTTGGGACTGACTCAATGAGACCGGGCGACCGCCTCGTGAACTGGGCGTATCACGGAGCGTTCAAGGGAGACGAGCGGATCTATCCCGACGAGTTCCCAAAGCCCATAACCCCTTACCCGGAGATGGCCAATTTTGGTTTCGCCAGAGAGGCCGCCAAACAGGCATATGCCCAGGCAGGGATAGCCGATCCGCTCAAGCAGATTGATTTTTGCGAACTATTCGCCCCTTACGACGGAGTGGAGCTTTGTCTGTACGAGGATCTCATGTTCTGCCCCAGGGGCGAGGGGAAGACGCTCGTGAGAGAAGGTGTGACGGAAAGGGGAGGCGAGTTGCCCTGCCAGTTGAGTGGAGGTTTAACCGCCTTTGCACATCCAGTAGGGGCGACTAGTTTGATGCAGACCCTTTTCTGTTATTGGGAGCTCGCGGGCCTGATTCCGGAGAAATTCGGTGACCCGACTCTTCAACTCAAGAATCCAAGGCGAGCTTTAATCACTGGCCACGGCGGGACAGGGTGCCAAGGCGGCGTGATCATCTATTCCAAAGACTGAAAGCATACGGAGGGCATGCCATGGGAGACGAGATAAAGATTACGCGAGAAAAGGGAACTGGACGGTCAAGGGATATCAAGTGGTGAGAGGCATTTCGGGGCCCGAGGTCCTCGGGAAGGGGCAAGAGGAAGAATACATGGTCGTGTATCGGCCTCACGGTGTCCTCTATCACCATAGCTACGGACTAGTCTCCAAGTTTTTCAAGGGCCTAATAGACGGGAAATTGTATGGAGCCAAGTGCCCCAAATGTGAAACCGTTTACTGCCCACCGAGGGCTCACTGCTGGAATCCAGCGTGCAAGGTAGAACGCACTCAGTGGATTGACCTGCCCTTGAGGGGGGTTGTGCACACGTTCTCCGTGATGCTCTTTTCAGCTGACGCTTTTTTGGAGCATCTTCCCTTTGTTCTTGGTTACGTGCAGGTAGAAGGGGCGCATACGGCACTGCCCATTCAGATAGTTACAGCTCCCACGAACGTGTTCATAGGTCAGAAGGTTGAAATCCGTTTTAGGGAAAAAAGACACGGCGATCTCATGGATATCTACTGTGTGCCCGAGCCAGATCAACCAATTCCCGAATACTCCTGCCTACATAAAGACGAGAAGAATCTGCGTGATCTGAATCGGGATTTGGAGAACACTTACACGTTCTTGAAGAATAGGTTCGGGTTGACCAAGGAGGAGATCGAGCGTCGCTGGGCAAGATAGACTGAACAACCTTCCTCAGGAGGGGCCGATCCTTGGAGACGAGAAGAATTTTCTCCGCCATCGGCCCTTCCTGACCCTCACATCCTCCATCCCCCTGTCACTTCAACGCAGGCCCCTGTCATGAAGCTCGCTTCATCAGAGGCCAGAAAAGAGATCACGTTGGCTATCTCTTCCGGTGTGCCCATCCTCCCGAGGGGTGTATCCCGAATGATCATCTCCTTGTACCTATCCGGCATCCTAGCTATGGTAGGGGTATCGGTGAGCCCTGGGAGCACGGCATTCACGTTTATCCCGTATTTTCCCACCTCTCTGGCTACAGATTTCGTGAGCCCCAAGATCCCAGCCTTGGCAGCACTGTAACTCACAGCGGCTACCTCTCCTGTTCTCCCGTAGACGGACGAGACATTGACAATCTTTCCATAAGATCGCTCTATCATGTGAGGGATTACAGCCCTCATGGTATTGAGGGTACCCTTGAGGTGGACCCTGAGCACTGCCTCCCAATCATCGTCCGTGACCTTCATGAGGGTTCCAGGTCTGTCAAAACCGGCATTGTTGACAAGTATCTCAAGCCTCCCCCATTTTTCCATCACCTCCTCGACCATGGCCTCCACAGCCACCCTATCTCCCACATCGCATGGGACAAGGAGGGTCTTTTTCCCCCTCTCCTTGAGCTCTCTCCAGACCGAATCCCCTGTCTCCGCATTCCACTCGACAATCACTACCCAAGCTCCCTCGGAGGCCATCTTCAAAGCAGTTGCTTTCCCTATCCCCTGGCCTGCGCCCGTCACAACTGCCACCCTGTCTTTGAGTCTCATCCCAGCACTCTCAACTGGAATTCTCATTGGGAAGTCTGGATACACCTCCTTTGGGCCTCCACAAGGGAAACTCTCCCCCGCCCCAGCTCAAAGGAAGGACCTTTGCGCAGTTTTCGAAATTATTGAGGGGATGGGAAAATGGGCCCGAACTTTGCTTGAGAGGTCTTTGGCCCTTTTCAGGCGAGAGATCGGCCAATGAAAAAGCGCTTAGGACTTCCACCATGGGCACAAGCCGCCTTCTGCGAGAGACCACCGCGCTCTCTCCCCAAGATCCATCTGACCGAGGAAGCGGCCCAACATTATCACGCCTCCCCTTGAATTGTAAAGCCCATGTACGAGGGGCGCACTCTGTGCGCCCGCGTTGAAGGGCCGTCCCCATGCCGAGAGATTTCATCACCCGAGATGGCTAGGCGAGAGGCCCGGGGCCCAATAGGGAGATTCCACGATGAGGCCCGAGCCTTCCTCACGGGCGTGCGGGCCCACCCCTCCGGGGGGAGACCATCCGAGGGTGAGATGGCCTTGCGGAGGAAGGCCCAGAGACGACGCGGAACAAGTTTTTCTCGGAGGGATGCGCTCTGCGCGTCCGCGTGGCAAGGCCAGACGCAAGCCGAGGGATAACATAATCATTGGGGGGCGATCGAACGCCCGGTGGCCTAGTGGGGTCAATCCTCCGGTGCAAGCGAGGTCTCGTTTACGGGCGTGCGGAGCCCGCCCCTCCACGGGGAGACTAGCCCCGTATGGATGGCCTAGCGGGGAAAGGCCCGGGATGCCGCCAAGGGTGGTCTTCTCGGAAGGACGCGCTCTGCGCGTCCGCATTGCAAGGCATCACGAATGGCAAGGACTTTCATTACCGCCGGTGGTTAGGCGAGAGGTCGGTGGTTTAGTGGGAATACACGGGGAGGGGGTTAGGCGTTCCTCGCGGGCGTGCGGAGCCCGCCCCTCCGCGGGGGGTTAGCCCAGCACGGATAAGCTTGCGGGGGAGGGCCCCGAGACGACGCAAAAGGCGGTTTCCTCGGAGGGACGCGCTCCGCGCGTCCGGGTTGCAGGGCATCACGAATGGCAAGGACCCTCATTACCGCCGGTGGTTAGGCGAGAGGCCGGTGGTTTAATGGGAAAACGCGAGGAGGGCGTTAGGCGTTCGTTGCGAGCGTGCGGGGCCCACCCCTCCGCCGGAAGCTTGCCGAAAGAGGATTGCCTGAAGGGGTACAATGCGGAGTGGCCGAAAGCCGATTTTCTCCGAGATATTGTCGAGAGATTAGCTCCTTGTTTCTCCCCCAAGGAACGGGCCAGACCATGGCCCATCGGGCCCTAAGGTCACCATCTCCCGAGCGTGCCACCTGGCAGATGGGCGAGCCCCAGACGAGCGCGAGGATACGCAGGAGGTTCGCCAGTGCACATGTCCCAGGGATGACCCTCCTTCCGGGGTAACCCTTTCAAGGCATTCAAATGCCTTGGCACGCCTCAGGCCTCGCAACTAGGGTGCACGGGGCGAGTCCTTTGGAGTGCTCGGCAGGTGAGGCCCTTTAATCCTCGGTCCCTTTGGCTGATGGAGCCCCATTTGGATCTTCCTCCATGGACTTCCCATAATGCTCGAGCACCTCTGCCACTTTTGGATGGGGCTTGTCGAGGCTATGGGCTTGTACGGCCCGGAAGAATCTCAGAGTCCACTCCTGGGCCAACTTCCTGTTTCCAGCGAAGACGACCAAAAGTCCAGGGTGGAGGGCACTTATCTCCGCTATGGCCATGGATACGAAGGAAGGCCTGCAATAAGGAACCTTGGCTGGGTTGAGGAAATCAGCGTAATTGGCCTCTATTACCAAGGCGCAATGTCTGTAAGAGGAGAGCTCCGAAAGTTGCTGGTGGAAAGCGGGCATCTTAGCGAAGTCCGTGAGCATATTTTCCATGGTCTTTCTCTCCACAATGGCCAGAAGCTCCCCTTTCTCGCCAGCCAATGCATAATCCCCCACAGGGAGCTTTTGTCTCGTCACCTGGCAACCTTGGAACTTCCAGGGGTACCTTTCCGAGGTATCCACCAAGATGTTGATGGAACACGCCCCCGATGTACTCAGCTTTGCCCTTGTCCTGTGGCTTGTGAGGGCCTTCTGGGTTCGCCAGAAGATTTGCTCGTATTCCCCCTCCTTGGTCCTGTATTTCTTGGTGAGGAAGAGAAAGTCGCACCTTTTCCTTTGGGCCCTATCCAGGACCAGGGAGAGCCTTTTGCCCAGCCTCTTCATGAGCAAGATTGGAACTCTCTCGAGCTCTTTGTGAGGCGAGATCCATGAGCCCCTCTCCTCCCTGATGCAAAACACGTTTCCTCTCTGACCCGGCCACCTGTCCTGGACCCTGAGCCCCAGAAGGACCTTGTCTCCTTTTCTTATGGTCAGACGATAGGGGAACCTGGAGTCATGGACCTCTTCCAAGACGAAGAAGGTCGCCTCTCCCTTTTCCTTTGAACTCTCGCTCATGAGAATTTCTCCACGCCCTTCTGCCTGCGCGCCATAAAATGGAAATCCGGGGATATCTTCTCCCAAGATGAGGCCTGTGGCAACTCCGCACCTCCAATTGGCCGACAAACCCCGGCCCAAAAAAATCCAAGGGCCCCACCCTCCTTCCCATCCCTTCCCCCTTCGGTCAGGCCGCTGCTTTACCTGCAGTCCCGGGGCCCGCCCTTTGGAGGGAATTCGCCTTCTAGAAGAAAAAGGGGGCCAATCCAGATGACCTAAAGGATCGAGAGGGAGGGAGAAGCGCATTTGGGCCCTTTGGGCCTCTTCCTCCACAAAAAGAAAGGGACTTGAACGGAGACAGGTTCAACATGGCGGGGGCTTTACCGATCGTCTTGGGTGAAAAAGGTGAGGCCCCTTGTGGGGCCTCTTCCTCCTCTTTGGCGTCCCCAACGGGATTTGAACCCGTGTTGCCGGCTTGAAAGACCGGTGTCCTGGGCCTAGCTGGACGATGGGGACACTGATCTTTTCTCCTTGGGCCGTGCTGGATTCGAACCAGCGGCTCTCTGCTTAAAAGGCAGATACTCTACCTGACTGAGTTAACGGCCCAAAGGGAAAGCTCATAAATTATAAACCATCTTCCCTCTCCGTAGAAAGACCCATCCTGACATCCACAAACACACCCCCTTTGGCCGGCAAATGAAAGCCACCCCACCATCCCTCACCCAAGTATACCTGGGGGGAGCTTCTGGCCAGAGCGCCAGTCTCCTTTCCTCCCGTTGGCTATCACGACTCGGGGGAAGATGGACAATCTCTGGATATCAACTGGAAAAATCCCTCTCACGAGAAGGGCGAATCTCACAAGATCGGGGACTTATCTTCTCGAGGGAGGTATCGCCATTTTCGAAGCTCAGTGGGTGAGAGTAGGAAGCCATGGCTTTTCCCTTTTGGGCCAAGTTGGGTATACTTACGAAAATTTGGCTTTTCGTTTCGGGAGAGTTTGGGAGCCTCTCCCATCCCGAGGATTAGGAGGTGAGATGTTCCCTCGGTTTTGGGCAAAAATCCTGGCATTTCTTCTCCTCTCTCACCTTTTCCCAGTTTGGAGCTGGCCAAAAGTGGAGACAGGGGCGAGCCCTCGAGAAGCTTCTCCTCCCAAAGGAGAATACATGACCCTGGGGCAGGCTCTCATCCTGGGAGTAGTGGAGGGGATTACGGAGTTCCTCCCCATTAGCTCCACAGGACATCTTCTTTTGGCCCAAAGGGTAATGGGAGTGGCACCCAGGGGGTCAGAGGGGGCCTCTTCTCCCTCCAAGAAGGAG
>JAPWUY010000136.1 GCA_028275295.1 Thermodesulfobacteriota bacterium
ATGAAGGCCTAACCCCGTCCTCGTGTATTCCCATTTAACCACCGGCCTCTTGCGTAACCTCCGGCGGTAATCAAGGTCCTTGCCATTCGTAGGACCCTGCAATGCGGACGCACAGAGTGCGTCCCTCCGAGAAAACCCCCTCTGCGCCATCCCCGGGCCTTTCTCCGCAAGGCCATCCGGGCTCGGCTTGCCCCCCGCGGAGGGGCGGGCTCCGCACGCCCGGAGGAAGGCACCGGCTTGACCGAGGCATGTCTTCATTAGGCCACGGCCACCCACCTCGGGTAATGAAATGCCTCGGCATGAGTAAGGCCTTGCCACGCGGGCGCGGAGACCGCGCCCCTCCGAGAAAACCGCCTTTCGCGTTGTCCCGAGGTCTCCCCCCAAGGCCATCCTTGCTTGCATCGCCCAGCCAGCGGAGGGGAGCAACTGGACTACCAACGGTTCCTCAAGGAGCAGATCACCGAGACCTACCGGCTTCTCTCTGGCAAGGCCGAGCTGATCACCGAGATGGAACTGGGCACCCTCTTCCTCTTGCGGGCAGCCGATTTGTACCTGAAAGAAGGCGGCACCATCGCCTTCGTCCTGCCGCGCAGCATCTTCTCCGCCGACCAGCACGACGCCCTGCGGCAGGGGACGTTCAAAGGCGTGCACCTGACGTGGAGCGAACTCTGGGACCTGGAGGGCGTGGAGCCGCTGTTCAACGTGCCATCTTGTGTGCTGTTTGGCCGCAAGAGCCCGCGCCCCTCCGCCTTCGGGGGGGTGAGGGGAGAGGTCCTCTCCGGCCGCTTCCCCCGCCGCAACGCCAGCCTGCTCGAAGCCGAGGCAGTGCTGAAGGTCGAGGAGGTGCAGTTCTTCCTCAACCGCCGGGGCAAACGCTCCTTCTGGGCTATGACCAAAGGCGTTCACGGTGCGGCCAGCTTCTATGAGAACCTGTTCAGGAATGGCGCCACCATCTATCCCCGCCCGTTCTGGTTCGTGGAGATTGCACCTTCGCCCCTGGGCTTCGACCCCAGCCTGCCGCCGCTGGTGACCTCGCAGCGGGCCCAGGAGCAGGCCAAGGACGCCTATCAGGGCATCGTTTTCAAGGGGAGCGTGGAAAGCCGCTTCCTCTATGCCACCCTGCTTTCCACCGACCTCCTGCCCTTCGGCCACCTGGACTACCGGCTGGTGGTGTTGCCTATTGAACCGGAGGGGGACCATTACCGATTGCTCACCGCCGACCAGGCCCGGCGGCGCGGCTACATTCGGCTGGCGGAGCGGCTGGAAAAAGCTCAACAGGAATGGCGAGAGCGGCGGGGCACAAAAGCGGAGAAGATGGACATCTACCAAAGGCTCGATAGGCTACACGGATTGACGCGTCAGAACCCTCAGGGAGTGTATCAAGTTCTTTATATCAGGTCTGGCACCTATCTCTGTGCCTGCGTGGCCGAAAACGAGCCTCTTGAGTTCGAAGTCGGTGGCCAACAGGTGCGGGTGAACGGGTTCGTAGCAGACAATACGACATACAGTGCTCAGATTGCAAATGAGTTGGAGGCGTACTATGTGGCAGGGATTCTCAACGCGCCTATCGCTGATAAGTTGATCAAGCCCATGCAGAGCCGGGGGCAATGGGGGCCGCGGGACATCCACAAAAAGGTCCTCGACCTGCCCATCCCCCAGTTTGACCCGTCGCAGGCGGAGCATCAGCGGCTGGCGAAGTTGGGGAAGGCGTGCAGTGAGCGGGTGGCGGCGTGGCTGGCCGCCGGCGGGCCGGGGAAGACGCAGAGTCTCGGCCGGCTACGGGGGATGGTGCGGGAGATGCTGAAAGAGGAGTTGGCGGAGATAGACGAGTGCACCACACGGATTCTGGGCACGGAAACACGGAAAAGGTAAGCGAGCGGATGTGTGGTTGTCCGTGTGGTGCTGGTCGATGATGGACCATAGGGACTCTGGCCATGGAACCAGGATGAGATGAGGCAGGACATCGATATTGGTCCGCATTGTGCTTGTGGAATAGGCGATGCCGATCCGTGTATCGGGGAGCGCCATAAACCGACCTCACCCCTGAGTTTGGCCCCCCAAAAGTGAAAGCCTCACTAAGAGAATTTACTGTGGTCCTAGGTTGCACGAGGTGGCGGCAACTTGGGGTCTTGAGATCGCCTCGATATGGCGCGGCTCCGAAAACTATTGGCTTTCTGGTAGAGGTTTTGGCAGAAAGAAGGTAAATAGCTTAGAAAGCTGCTTTTCACCCTCACCAGGAAGAGGCAGGCCACAAGCGCCCTGCTCGTGAACCTCGAGGGCTTCCCTCCTCTTCTCGTGGGCTTGCTTGGGAGAGGAGCCTATGGTAGCCTGCCTATGGGCAGATTTGGAGGGGGAGAAGCCCCCATTATCTCGCCCAGGCGAATTTGTCGGTGACTTTCACATCTCGGTGGATGCGAGGGTGAAGGATGCAGGTGGGAGACAAGATCACCATACCCTTCGGCTCAGGGACAAAAGAGGGAGTGGTTGTGAAGGTATGCGAGAAAAGCGTCTGGCTCAGGGTGGATTTTCCCAGGCATCCAGGGAAGCTCATAAGGAGGAAATTGAGCGACCTCGAAAAGAGCCCGGCCCAACCCAAGGGCGCCAAGAGAATGAGGTTTTGGAAGAAGAGCGAGGAGTAGCATCCCCTGGGTTCTAAGTGGCGACCCCGAAAACCACCTTCAGCCAGAGTCCTTTACGACGGGGTTGTCTCACTGCTCATAGCTCTTCACATCTATGAAGGGCACCGCAGAGGCCGTGACCCTCGGTAACTGGCCATTCCATTTCTCGATGGCCTTCAGAGCCGCCTCTATCTGCCTCAGCTTGACCAGCTCAGGGGTCACGTTCTCCTTTTGAAGCTTGAGGGCTTCGGCCTCAGCTCTTGCCTGGGTAATCTTCTGTTCGGCCTCTATTTTGACCCTCTCCAGGTCTCTCTGGGCCTTGAGAGCGAGTTGCTCGGCTGCCTGTTTGGCCTCTATTGCCTGGGTGAACTGCTTGGAAAAAGAGAAGTTCACTATGGAGAAGTCGTCGATGATGATGTTGTAGGCTATGAGCCTCTCCTTGAGGAGACTCTTTATCTCGTGTCGGACCTTCTCCCTCTGGGTGATGAGCTCCACAGCGGTGTAGCGAGCGGTTATGGCCTTGACGACCTCCTGGACCGTGGGATCTATTATCCTCTCCTTATAGTCCTTGCCCAAGTTCTGGTACACCCAGTTGGCCTTGGATGGCGAGACATGATAATTGACGGCGATTGTGGAGTGGGCTTCCTGGAGATCCCTCGAGACTGACTCCGCGCCAGTTTGGGCCTTTTGGACCTTCACATCCATTCGAACTATCTTCTGCATTATGGGAACCCTTAGGTGGAGGCCTTCATCCAGGACCGTCTCCTGTACAGCACCGAAATTGAGCACGACCCCCCTCTCCCCTGCCCCTATGATCACGAAGGGGTTGAAAAGGAGAGCGACGGTCAGGAGGACCATTATCCCCCCGACTATTTTCCCCAGCTTTTTCCCTTTGGTAGCGAGAGTTGCCAGTTTCTCGCCTCCCGTGTCCACCACCTCTCCCCTTCCTTTGAGATCCCCTTGCCTTCTTTCTTCCGGAGTCATGGCCATCCCCCCTCCTTGTAAAACTCGAAAATCCTCTGGTAACATTCTTGCCCTGGCAGGCAAGACCATAGCCTTGCCCGCATCCCCTGTGGAGGTACGAGATTGGAGCACCCCCTGAGAAGATTCTTCGAGCCCAGAAGCGTTGCCGTGATAGGGGCATCGGCAACGCCCCACAAACCTGGCAATGATGTGGTGAAAAACATATTGGCCAACAAGTATACGGGAAAACTCTACCTGGTCAATCCCAAGGGAGAGGAGATACTCGGTATAAAAGCCCACAAGTCCGTGGCTGAGCTCCCAGATGGCATAGATCTCGCCATAGTGATTCTGCCAGCCCAATCGAACCCAGAGGCTGTGAGACAATGCGCTGCAAAAGGGATAAAGGCCATTGTGTTGGCTGCTGGCGGCTTTTCCGAAGTGGACGAAGCAGGCCGGGCATTGCAGGAAGAGCTCGTCAGGGCCATAAAGGAGACGGGAGTGAGGGTCATAGGACCCAACACATCGGGACACACCTCAACGCCCTTCAATTTCACCTCCAGCTTCTTTCCTCTGGGTCCCATACCCAAAGGCAGGGTCTCCTACGTGGCCCAGACAGGGAACTTCGCCACTCACACGATGCGCTACATCATAACAGGAGAGAATTTCGGAATAGCGCGCTTCGTGGGGTTGGGAAACAAGGTGGATGTGGACGAATGCGATGTCCTGGATTACTACATCCAGGATCCCGAAACCCATGCGGTCCTGGCATATCTTGAAAGCTTCAAGAGGCCCAGGCTCTTCCTCGAGCTTGCCCAAAGACTCACCCTGAAAAAGCCCTTCATACTCCTCAAAGGGGGCCTCACTCGAGAGGGGGCAGAGGCTGCTATAGCCCATACAGCGGCCCTTGCAAGCGACGAGAAACTCACTGAGGCCGCCTTGAGACAGTCTGGAGTTGTCCAGATAGAGGACTACAGACACTTGATCCTGGCTGCCAAGGCCCTCTCGTGGATGGATCCTCCATTGGGCAACAGGGTGAGCTTCATGGCTCCATCTGGGGCCATGCTGGTGATTCTCGCGGACCTTTGCAAGAGAAGATGGGGACTGGAGGTACCACAACTCCTCGACGAGACAAGAAGGAGACTTCAGGACATCAGTCCTTCGTACATTCGGATGCGAAATCCCGTGGACATTTGGCCAGCAGCTTACCTCCACGGGATAGAGAAGGCCTATAGGGAAGCCATGGAGGCTGTCCTCGAGGATCCAAATGTAGATGCAGTGGTGCCAATACTCATGCTCACAAGGCTCATAGGGATGCCTTCTCTCCAATTCATAGTGGAGCTTGCGAGGGCTCATCCCACAAAGCCAATTTACGTCACCTTCAGTGGCGACAAGGACTGCATGGAAGAGGCGAAGGCCTACCTGGAACCGAGGGGGATTCCCACCTTCTTCCAGATAGAGGAGCCATTCGAGGTCCTCTCTATTCTGTGGCGATGCACCAAGGCCATGAAACGAAGGAGGGGGGAAGATGGAGTGGGGGAGCTTGACTGAAGGGTAAGTCTATGGATATGGTAAGGTAAATTTCCATCCTCTTCGACGGAGGCAGAGGACAATGAGAAGTGTCAACATGGACTGTTACGCAGCGACCCCTGTGAGGGAGGAAGTTCTTCAGGCCATGCTCCCTTATTTCAGAGAGCATTTCGGCAACCCCTCCAGTATCCACCACCTCGGGGAGCAACCCCTCAAGGCCATAACAGAGGCCAGGGGCAAGGTTGCCCGCTTGATAGGGGCCAAACATCCCGAGGAAGTTTTCTTCACCTCCTGCGGCACTGAGGCCAATAACTGGGCCATAAAGGGGACTGTTTGGAAGAACAGGGACAGAGGCCAGCACGTTATCATATCATCGGTGGAACATTTCTCTGTTCTCTACGTGGCCAATACCCTGGAGCGGTGGGGTTTCGAGGTGACCAGGCTTCCAGTGGACAAGTATGGCCGAGTGGACCCCGACGACGTGAAGAAGGCAATCCGCAAGGACACCATCTTGGTGTCCATAATGCACAGCACACCAGAGGTGGGAACCCTTCAGCCCATCGAGGAGATAGCGAAGGTGGTCAAGGAGGCTGGGGTGATCTTCCACACGGACGCCGTTGGATCGGTGGGAAGGGTGCCAGTGGATGTGGAAAGACTGGGGGTGGACCTCCTCAGTTGTTCCGCTGACCAATTCTACGGGCCCAGGGGAGCCGGGGCCCTGTACATGCGCAGGGGCACCCCCACCCAGAGGCTTCTCGATGGGGGAGCCCAGGAGGACGGAAGAAGAGGTGGTACGGAGAACGTCCCAGCGATTGTGGGAATGGGGGTTGCGGCAGAGCTCGCCATGAAGGAGATGGATTTGAGGGCAGCAAAGGTCAG
>JAPWUY010000138.1 GCA_028275295.1 Thermodesulfobacteriota bacterium
CCTCGGCATAGGCACGGCCTCGCAACGCGGACGCACAGAGTGCGTCCCTCCGAGAAAACCGCCTTTCGCGTCATCTCCGGGCTTTCCCCCCAAGGCCCCTCACCTCGGCCTCGCCAACCAGCGGAGCCAATGGGAATGCCGGATCTTGGGCAGAAGCCTTGTGTGAACGAGACCTTTGTGTCTGGGAAGAAAAGACCTTCTGTTTCAAGGAATTGGCTTTCCGGAGCTAAAAAATTTCGAGGTTTTGACCCGGATTGTGGCTTGATTCCAAAGAAATTTTTTGGTAAATACTCGGGAGTGTGTCATTTGGGGGTTGAGGGGCCGGATGGTCTTTTTGATCGCCCACGCTTTGATCTCTCTTTTCCTCCTTTTCGAGGATGCGGCTTCTGGGGCATCATCAGATGCAGTTGTAAGTGGACTAAGGCACTGGTCTTCTCCCAATTGCACGAGGATAGTCTTGGATCTTTCTCAGGAAGTTCCATTCAAGGAGTTTGTCTCTGACCAAGGATCGGTAGTGGAGATAGAGTTTCCAGGGGTGATCGGGCGAGGGACACCGGAAAGCCTCAAGGTCAAAGATGGGACCGTAGAGGAGGTGAGGCTCAAGGCTTCTCAGAGAGGTTGGATCAGGCTTTGGCTCAAGAAGTCATCCTCCAAGTTGAAACACACGGCCTTCATGCTTCCCAGGGTCAATGGTAGGCCCGTAAGGCTCATGATAGATGTGGAAAACCCCCAGGGCCGAGGGAAAGAGGCCCAGATGGAGGTCTTATCCCGAAAGGGGGAATCTCATTCCAGAAGGGCGGAAAACTTAAGGCCCGGGCCTTCCCAAGGGGTTAAGGTGATAGTCATAGATCCAGGCCATGGAGGCGAGGATCCCGGAGCCATCGGAGCAACGGGCGTGAAAGAGAAGGATGTGGTCCTGACAATATCTCAGAAGCTCCAAAGAGAGCTCGAGTCAACTGGAAAGTTTCGCGCGGTTCTCACGAGAAAGGGAGACTATTTCATCCCCTTGAGAGATAGAGTGAGGGTAGCCCACGAATACAAGGCAGATCTCTTCATCAGCATTCACGCTGACTCCTCACCGAGGAGAGAGACCAGGGGAGCCTCCGTTTACTGCCTTTCCCTTTCGGGAGCCACAGATGAAGCGGCTCGGATATTGGCCGAGAAAGAGAACGCCTCTGACCTCATAGGCGGCGTGAGACTTACGGACGATCACGATGTCAACACCATACTCGTGGATCTTCTCCAGACCCAGACCATAAACGATAGTCTGAGGCTGGGCTCCGTTTTGCTCGACTCTCTGGGGCGGGTTCACCAAGTGAAGTTTTCAAACCCCAAGCAGGCTGGGTTCAGGGTGCTCAAGGCCCCGGATATTCCTTCGGTATTGGTGGAAGTGGGATTCCTCAGCAATCCTCAGGAGGAGCGTCTCCTTTCCAATGGCTCCTTCCAGGCCAGCCTGGTCAAAGCTCTGACATGTGGGGTGGCAAGCTTTCTGGGGGTAGACCTGTCGCAAGGCCCAGTTTTGACGAGATCCTCCTCAGAGGGCAATTGGCCTTCATGGAGAAGAGGTCCCTCTCACACAAGGGGTGGAGAGGAGAAGGTCAAAGAGCACGTGGTCGAACCTGGCCAGACCCTCTCCCACATAGCTTCCATATATGGGAGGAGGGTCGAGGACCTCCAAGCTGCAAACGGCATAAAGGACCCCTCTCGCCTGAGGCCGGGCCAGAGGATAGTGGTCCCTTGAGATCGAGCCTCAAAAGAGCCTGAACACTCTCGCCCTGACCCTGTCGTCCAGTCTGTGGAGCCCAACTGAGCGGGCTGCTTCCAGGGCTTCCTCGTACTCTTGTCTCGAGATCCTTCTGGAGAGGTCCGGATGAAGGTGGGCTTCCCCGCAAGGCCTCCACTGATCCATTATGTTCACGTAAGTGTTCGGGGAGATCTCATCTGCCAGGTACTTCATCACCTGGGGAGTCTGGGCGAGCCCGTGGGGCATGACTAGATGGCGGACAAGAAGTCCCCTGTACGCTATCCCCCTCTCATCCAGGAGAAGGTCTCCAACTTGTCTGTGCATCTCCTTGACAGCCTCCCTCACAACCTCCGGGTAGTCGGGAGCCTTGCAAAAACGTTTGGCAACTTGAGGATCCATGAACTTGATATCCGGCATGTAGATGTCGAAGACATCCTCCAGGAGCCTCAGGGTCTCGACCTTATCGTACCCGCCAGTGTTGTACACCAGGGGCACTCTGAGCCCAAGTTCTATTGCGACTGGAAGCGCCTCGAGGATCTGGGGCACCACGTGGGAGGGGGTTACGAAATTCACATTGTGACAGCCCCAGTTCTGAAGTTGTACCATCATTCTTCCCAGGATTTGGGGCCCCACCTCGTCTCCCATCCCCTGATGACTTATCTCGTAATTCTGGCAAAAGACGCAAAGGAGGTTGCAATGGGTGAAAAAGATGGTTCCAGACCCCCCTGTCCCCACAAGGGGGCTTTCCTCCCCGAAGTGGGGATTGTAACTCGAGACAACGGCGTATCTCCCTGTTCGACAGAAGCCCTTCTCCCCCTTTGTTCTGTCCACACCGCACTCTCTCGGGCAGAGCTCGCAGTGGGTGAGCCTCGAGAGGGCCTCATCCACTCTTCTTTGGAGTAAACCTTGGGCATGTAGCTTGAGATAGCTCGGCTCTTGGCCCATATGAACTCCCCTTGTCTTTGCTAGCCCTTCGTGTAATATAATCCGCCCTCCTGTCCCAGGGCAACTGAAGACGGGCTGTCAGGGGAGAGGATAAGTCGAGGATAATTGGCGCATGCGAGGACGGCCATATTCAAGCTGCCTCCTCGAGGTCGGACAGATTTGGATTACTCCCCGATCCCATGAAGCATTTCCCTCCAGTTTGCTTCGCCCGAGCTCGAGGTTAAAGTTTTTCTGAAAAACTCCGATAAGGCAAAAGGGGCCCGAGAGGAAAGAAGGGGGGCGAGACATAGGGCGAGAGAAATCAGGATGAACAGTTTGCAGGGGTTTCAATTTGAGAGGGGGTAGCACAGTAGGGGGTAAAAGCACGAGAAGTGACAAGAGGTCTTTCAAGTCGCCGACATGGAGGCAGTTTTTTCTCTTAGTCGTCGGGGTTTGCATGGGCGGGCTGGTATCGGGTTGCGGCCTTCTGGATCCGCCGCCAGGATACCGAGCGACAATAGACGATGAAATAGACAACCTGAAAAGTAAGATTGACGACTTGGCAGTGCAGCGTGCCTATTGGGTCATCTTGAAGTCCAATCCCGACCTTGCTATCAAAGCCCGTGAAAGGATTGAGGCAATAGACAGGCGCCTTGAAGAGCTCCACGTAGAGCTTGCCAAGCTGGAAGCTGAAAGGGAGGCACGAAAGCGAAAAGCGGAAAGGGCCCAGTCTTTGAGCCCGGGACCTACCCCCGATGCGACAGGCGGTTGTTTCACGCCCGATACGCGGATTCTCCTTCCGGATGGGGTAACGAACATCGCCGCCATGAATGTTGACGATGAACTGGTCGCTTACGACGAGGCTACGGGTGAAATGACCCCGAGGCCAGTTGTCCAGACTTACCGGTTTCCGGCGAATCACTACTTCGTCATCAACGGTGAGATCAGAGTCACTGCCACGCACAGATTCCTCACGAACAGGGGTTGGGTGAGGGTCAAAGACTTGGAGATTGGCGACTTGCTCAGGACATCGGAGGGATGGGTTTCCCTCGAGAGCAAGGAGTTCGTCGAGGCCAATCTCGAAGTGTTCAACCTGGAGGTGGCCACAAACCACCACTTCTTCGTAGTGGGGGAGAAACACTCCTATCTCGTCCACAATTGCGGTGGTGGGGGTAAATAGACTAAAGCATAACTCCTTGTGAATGCGCGTCCGCCGACTAGGCGGGCGCGCTTCTTTTTGGAAATGGCTTTCGAGTTTGGAGTGGTCGGTATAGCATTGTTTCGTGGTCTGCGGATTTCATAATGAGGGTGCCCTTTTTTCAGTGAGCCTTCTCTGTGAGATAATTGGGCCTGCTATCCTAAGGGAACCGAGGGCGAGGTTAGGCTTGCTGAGGGAGATGGAAGGTGGGAAGTCCTTACAAGGATCTCTACATCTACGAGGTGAGAGGGATCCTCGATAGGGTTCCGGAATCTTGGAGGGAGAGGGGCTATCTTGGCTGCTGGTATGAGGGTGGCTACTCGTTTCTCTTTTTCTCGTGTCCTTCCAAAGAATTTGTTTTGAGGGAGCTTCCTTCTCTGGGCGATTTTTCCTTGAGGACTGAGACATCGATTCCCTACGAGCAGTGGGAGGCAGGTGTTCCCTTGGGGGCTTTTCGGGTGGGGAGCTTCTGGATAGCTCCTCCATGGGAGATGGAGCCATCGCCTGAGGTCCTTGTTATAGATCCTGGGGTGAGCTTTGGATCTGGGTTTCATGACTCCACAAGGGGATGCCTTCATCTTCTCCTGGAGCTTTTTGGGGAGAAAAGGCCCGAGAAGGTTCTGGATTTGGGGACTGGGTCCGGGATTTTGGCCCTTTTTGCCTTGAAGCTTGGTGCCAAAAAGGCCATCTGTGTGGACTGTCAGCCCATTGCCGTTGAGGCTGCTTTGGCCAATGGGAGAAGGAATTTTATGGAGGAGAGGATGGAGGTTGTGCTGGGCGATGCCATCGAATGGGCATCCATCGAGGCCGATCTCCTCTTGGCGAATCTCCATCTGGAGCTAATAGTGAGGCTCCTCGAGAAACCAGGATTTCCACGCGCAAGGTGGTGCATTCTATCGGGATTTGTGGGAGGACAATGGGAGCTGATCTTGGAGAAAGCGAAGGGTAGATCCCTGGAGTTGGTCTCAAAAAGGTGGGAAGGGGACTTTTGCTCCCTGCTATTGGAGAGGAGGAATTGCTCGGTAACCTTAGGGGAAGATCCGGAGATGACCCCTTAGAGGGAAAAGACACCGGGGAGGGAGGTCCTTCGCGCGCGAGCCTTGTATGGCCGGGCCGAAACCCAGAAATCGCGATGGGTGGGAAGATTGCCAGGGGCCCGGTGCGTTTCATGTGGAAATTTTGGGGTCCAACCAAGGCCTTTCATGGCGGGCGTGCGGAGCCCGCCCCTCCGCGGGGGGTTCCGAGCTAGGATGGCCTTCCGGCGAAAGCCCTGGCATAACGCGAAAGGCGATTTTCTCGGAGGGACGCGGTCTCCGCGCCCGCAGTGCCAGGCCGTACCCAAACCGAGGCACGACATGGTTAACGGGGGCAAACGAACGCCCGGTTTCCTAAGGGGGCGACCCCTCGATCCAAGCAAAGTCCCGTTAGCGGGCGTGCGGAGCCCGCCCCTCCGCGGGGTGGGCTATCCAAGCTAGAACGGTTTTGCGCGGAAATCCGGGAGATGACGCCGGGGTGCGGTTTTCTCGGAGGGACGCGGTCTCCGCGTCCGCATTGCAAGGCCGTACGGGAGCCGAGGCATAGCAAGATCATCGGGGGCAAACTAACGCCCGGGGGCCTAATGGGGCGATCCCCCGGTGGAGGCAAAGTCTCCCTAGGGGGCGTGCGGAGCCCGCCCCTCCGCGGGGTGGGCTATCCAAGCTAGAACGGCCTTGCGGGGAAATCCGGGAGATGACGCCGGGGTGCGGTTTTCTCGGAGGGACGCACTCCGTGCGTCCGCGTTGCGAGGCCGTACGGGAGCCGAGGCATAGCAAGATCATCGGGGGCAAACGAATACATGGTGGCCGAATGGGGACATGCTCCGGCGAGGCCAATTTCGCCGTTGCGGGCGTGCGGAGCCCGCCCCTCCGCGGGGTGGGCTATCCAAGCTAGAACGGTTTTGCGCGGAAATCCGGGAGATGACGCCGGGGTGCGGTTTTCTCGGAGATACTGTGTTGGGTTGTCAAGCCTCCTTGGTTTAGGGAGAGTGGGCTCCCTGGTAATGAAACGCTGGGTTGAAGGGCTGCGCCGACTTGAGAACCCCAATGGCAATGTGAACTAGC
>JAPWUY010000137.1 GCA_028275295.1 Thermodesulfobacteriota bacterium
CCTCCTTCCAGGAGATGTCATAGCCACAGGAACCCCATCGGGAATAGGCCCCATGAAAAGAGGGGATAGATTCCAGGTGCGAATAGAGGGAATAGGAGTTTTGGAGAACCCCGTAGAATGACAACGCATTCCTTTCTCCGGGGCCAAAGGGCCTCTCCGTGCGAGAATGGGGCAACTGGTCTCGAGAGGGGATTCGGGCCAGAGGAGTTGAGGAGGAAGTTCATGTGGAAGGAAAGGATGTCCATGCGGCTCAAAAATCTTCCGCCCTATCTTTTCGCTGAGATAGACAGACTCAAAGGAGAGCTACAGAGGAAAGGGGCCGACCTCATAGATCTGGGTGTGGGAGATCCGGATCTGCCTACCCCCAAGCATGTAGTGGATGCCTTGAAGGAGGCGGCAGAGGATCCTGCAAACCACAGGTATCCCTCCTACTCTGGAATGGTGGACTTCAAGGTAGCAGTTGCCCGCTGGTATGCCAAGCGTTTCGCAGTTACCCTGGATCCTGAGAAGGAAGTTGTATCCCTCATAGGATCGAAGGAAGGCATAGCGCATATCCCCCTCGCCTTCGTGGACCCAGGGGATCTCGTCATCGTTCCAGATCCGGGCTATCCCGTGTACCAGGCTGGGACCGTCTTCGCAGGGGGAATCCCCTACTGGCTACCCCTCAGGCCTGAAAGGGACTTCCTCCCTGATCTCGGTGAGATCCCTGATGAGGTGGCCAAGAAGGCCAAGATGGCCTTTCTCAACTATCCCAACAACCCAACGGGTGCAACTGCGACGATGGAGTTCTTCGAGGAAGCGGTGGACTGGGCCAGGAAAAACGAGATCATCCTGTGCCACGATGCAGCTTACACGGAAGTCTCCTACGACGGGTACAAGGCCCCGAGCATTCTTCAAGTGGAGGGGGCAAAGGATGTGGCAATAGAGTTCCACTCCCTTTCCAAGACCTTCAACATGACTGGGTGGAGGATCGGGTTCGCTGTGGGAAACAGCGAGCTGGTGTCGGGCCTCGGACTCATAAAGACCAATGTTGACTCGGGAATCTTTCAGGCTGTTCAGAGGGCAGGGATTGCTGCTCTCGATGGCCCCGAATCCTGGGTCGAGGCGAACAATAGGATCTATGGGGAGAGGAGGGAGGTCTTGGTGAGTGGACTGAGGGAGGTGGGATTGGAAGTAGCTTGGCCCAGAGCGACTTTCTATGTCTGGGTCAAGGTTCCTCAGGGATACAAGTCCCAGGAGTTTGCAAGCTACCTCCTGGCTCAGGCGGGCATTGTCACCACACCAGGAAACGGATTCGGGAGATTCGGAGAGGGTTTCATTAGGATGACACTCTGTGCTCCCGTAGAACGAATCAGGGAGGCTGTGGAGAGAATCCGAAGGTTGAGGATTTGAACCCCAGGATTCCACGGCTCAGGAGCGCTGCCTTGGAGGATGTTTTTATCGGCCTCGGCTCCAATATCGGGGATCGCCTCAAGAATCTCACCCTGGCAGCATGCAGCGTCCTGAAGATCCCGGAGGTGGAGTTTGTCAAGGCTTCCTCCCTTTACGAGACAGAGCCCGTGGGAATGGAAGGGCAACCGTGGTTCTTGAATGCGGTGCTCTGGATAAGGAGTGCTATCCCCCCAATGGAGCTCCTATCAAAGCTTCTCGAGATTGAGAGGGGAATGGGCAGGGTGAGGAAGGAACCATGGGGGCCCAGGGTAATTGATTTGGACATTCTCATCTTCGGGGCTATGGTCGTGAAGGGCGAGTTCCTGGAAGTCCCCCATCCCAGGATGCACGAGAGGAGGTTCGTCTTGGAGCCCCTGGCCGAGATAGCCCCCAATCTCACTCATCCAGTCATGGGTGTGACCATAGCGGATCTTCTCCAAAGAGTGGATCACTCCAAGAAGGTCTTCAAGGTGGCTCCGTGGGAGGCGACACCATGCTTTGGAGATTGATCCTCTTGGGTGTCGCGGCTTACATCCTCTACAGGCTCATATGGGGCAAGAGAAGGCGAGATTCCAGTGCTCGGCCACGCCCCTCGGCAGGTGGCAAGGGGGAGGAGGTCCTAGTCCAGGACCCCTGGTGCAAGACTTATCTGCCCAAAAGCCAAGCCCTTCTATTGCGAGACGGCAAGGAGGTCCTCTACTTCTGTAGCGAGGAGTGCAAGGAGCGGTTTTTGTCTGCGAGCACCTCAAGGGATTCGGAAAACCAGTAGTGGAAAGGAGAGCTTCGAAATGGATTTCTTCATCGACACGGCTCACATCGAGGAGATTCGAGAGGCCAAGGCCATGGGTATCCTGGATGGGGTCACGACGAACCCGTCCCTCATAGCGAAGACGGGAAAGCCCTTCAGAACAGTCATAGAGGAGATATGTGGCGAGGTAGACGGGCCTGTGAGCGTGGAGGTAGTCTCCACTGAGACCAGGGGAATGGTGAAAGAGGCCAAGGAACTCGTGAGAATATCGGAGAACATAGTTGTCAAAATTCCCATAACACCAGATGGCCTCAAGGCCCTCAAGGCCCTCTCTCAGGAAGGGATTCAGACCAACTGCACCTTGATCTTCTCGCCCATACAGGCGCTCTTGGCAGCCAAGGCAGGGGCCACTTACGCGAGTCCGTTTGTTGGGAGGCTCGACGATATCTCCCAGGATGGCATGGCTCTCGTGGAGCAGGTCCTCCAAATATACGACCAGTATGAGATGGAAACCAGGGTCATAGTGGCCAGCGTGAGAAATCCCACCCATGTCCTGAGGGCAGCCCTCATGGGTGCGGATGTGGTCACGGTTCCTTTTCAGGTGCTGAGGCAGCTCGCCCAACATCCCTTGACGGACATTGGACTGAAGAAGTTTCTCGATGATTGGGCCAAGGTTCCTTCGAGCTGATGGCCCTTTGGGGGAAAGGCCCAGTGGCTGATGGCCATGGATCCGTAGAGCTGGACTGGATCAAAGTCGTCGATTCCCTGTGCGAGGCCTTCTTGGTCGTAGCCCACGATGGAAGGATTCTGTTTTCCAACAGGGCTGCAGGGGAGCTTTGGCACTTGGGCCAGGCTGAAAGGGAGAACCTCACCATTTCCCACCTCGTTCCCCAAGGGGAGGAATGCGCTAGAGGAATAATCCAGGAGCTCATGGCGAGGGGAAAATACGAGGCTGACATCCTCTTCCAGAAGACGAGTGGCGAGAGGTTTCTCGGGGCCGTGAGGGGGTGTGTGCTGGAGGGGGAGGGAGGGGATTTTCGAATGGTCCTCTCCGTGAGGGATCTCACTGAGCAGCGGAAACTCCAGGAGCAGATGCTGGAATCCCAGAAGCTCAGTTATTTGGAGAAGGTGGTCGAGGGGCTTTCCCACGAGATAAGAAATCCCATAGTGAGCATAGGAGGATATGCCAGACGCCTCGAGAAGATGCTCGAGCCCGACCATCCGGGAAGGGCCATCCTCCAGGTGATCATGGAAGACGTCCAGAGAATGGAGTCCATGTTGAGGGAAGTGGAAGGGTACTTGGAGTTTGCCAAGACCCACAAGCTTTCCTTCGCCAAGCTGGACCTCCAGGAGGTCGTGAGGGAAGCCTTGGCTCTGGTTCCCATCCCGAAGGAGATTCGCCTCGAGACTCATTACCCTCAAAGGGGGCCTTGGATCTATGGCGACAGGGTCCATCTCGTGGAGCTCTTCAGGCATCTTGTGGAAAATGCCGTGGAGGCAATGCCCAAAGGAGGCCTCTTGAAACTGGCAGTGAAAGCCATGGCAGACTGTGCCAAGGTCGTAGTGGAGGACACTGGGGTCGGAATCCCGGAGAAATTTCTCCCCCACATATACAGCCCTTTTTTCACCACCAAGACCAAGGGGGCTGGTGTTGGGCTGGCAAAGGCGAGCATCATAGTGCAGGAGCACGGAGGACACATACAGGTGCAAAGCGAAGTTGCAAAAGGGACCACTTTCGAAGTAACATTCCCTTTCGACCGAAGGCGGACTCCCAGGGGAACTGGGTGAGGAGCTATGGTCAAGATCCTGGCAGTTTTGTCCTTGGTGGCCATCTGGGTCGCGGAAGCCAGTGCTGATATTTACAAATACGTGGACTCGAGGGGAGTCATCCACTTCACGAATGTGCCCAATCATCCGGCCTATCGCCTTTACATGAAAGAGGGCAAAACCCTCAGGCAGCCATCCTCGGAGCCAGCCTCTCCACCCTCGAGGCCCAAGATGGATCCTTCGGATCCATTGATCAGCCACACGGCAAGGAGGCACGGCCTGGACCACAGTCTGGTGAGAGCAGTGATCAAGGTAGAGTCGGACTTCAACCCCAGTGCCATCTCTTCCAAAGGGGCGAGGGGCCTCATGCAATTGATGCCCGGGACAGCCCGGGACCTCGGGGTGAGGGATTGCTTCGATCCAGTGGAAAATGTCGATGGCGGAGTGAGATACTTGAGAATGCTCCTGGACTTTTTCGATGGAGATCTCCCCCTGGCCTTGGCAGCTTACAATGCGGGAAAGGAAGTCGTTATTCAACACGGGGGGATCCCCCCCTATCCCGAGACAAGGGAGTACGTGAGCAAGGTCCTTTACTACTACGATCTCTTCAGAAGAAAGGGATCGATCCTCGCGAGCAGGTAGTGACTGGCCCCAAGGCCGGATGCTAATCCTGTGAGATCCACTTAACTTCAAGATGTGTTCGTAAAGAGGGAGTCTTCCCCACATAAGGCCACTTCAAAATTCTCCTAAAGCCTATAGCTCGCCCCTCTGGCCCTCGGGCCACATTGTGGAGCTTTGAGCGCACGATTCATTGGGGAAGACCCTGAGGCCTCTACCCCACGGCCCCAACGAGCTTTCTCACCGGGGGGCGAAAGAGGGGCTTACGAGAGATTGACAAGGTGGCCTGTCGAGTCTTATGATTTAGATCCGGAAGCGGGAATAACTCAGTGGTAGAGTGCAACCTTGCCAAGGTTGAAGTCGCGGGTTCAAATCCCGTTTCCCGCTCCACCCGAGATACGTCCCAATCCTGGCTTTCTCCGGAGCCAGAGAGATGTGTCCTCCAAGGCGGCATAGCCAAGTGGTAAGGCAGCGGTCTGCAAAACCGTTATTCACCGGTTCGAATCCGGTTGCCGCCTCCACCCCAAGCCATTGAGAGATGCAGAGAAAAGACCTCTCTCCTCCCTGCCAGTCCTTGCCATTCTGTCAGTCCACCGAGGGTATGCCCGAAGATGGGCATGGAGAGGGAGAAGGCCCTAGGGGATCTCATGTAAAAGCCCCTTTGTGAGGATGGCCTTTTGTGCCCGTCCGGTCGTTACCCCATGCACAGAAGGGCATTTTTCCCCTTATTTTTGAGCCAGCCCTTCCCCCCTCACTTTCCAAGCAAGGAGGAGATGGCCTGAAAAGGTGAATCGGTGAAATGGGATTTGACCAGATCTTGGAATCCCTATGAAGGGCCATCTCGCGCTAGTATCCAGAACGCCACCCCATCCACCTGATCTCGTTGACTGGGGGAGCCTTTGGGTTATAATTAGCCCGACCTCATGTTTTGAAGGCCGAGGCACCAATTTGCGAATTGAAGGTCTCGAGACCATGGAGGAACGGCTGGCTTTGGGGCCAATCCATATCATCAGGTGGCTGGGCAGGTCCTTTCTGGCACTTGTCCAAACAGCAGGTCAAATGGGCATATTCCTTTGTCAGACCATCCTGTTTTGCCTTTTGCCCCCTTTCAGATGGAGGAAGGTTATAGAGAGGATCCATTTCCTAGGGGTGAAGACAACCTTCGTGATCCTCCTTACCGGGGGATTCGCTGGCATGGTCCTGGGCCTCCAGGTCTTCTACACCCTGAGAAAGTTCGGAGCAGAGGCCCTTCTAGGGCCCGCTGTGGCCCTTTCCCTGGTGAGAGAGCTCGGGCCTGTTTTTTCAGCCCTAATGATAACCGGGAGGGCAGGTTCTGCCTTGACCGCTGAACTAGGAGTCATGAGGATCTCCGAGCAAATCGATGCCCTCGACATGATGGCT
>JAPWUY010000139.1 GCA_028275295.1 Thermodesulfobacteriota bacterium
TCATCTCGGGATACATCTTCTTGAACTCGTGGGTCTCTCCGGCTATCGCGTCCTCCAAGTTCTCCTTGGTCGACCTTATCCCCTTCATGGCCCTCAGATGGTTGTGGGCGTGGACTGTCTCGGCCTCAGCAGCTGCCCTGAAAAGTCTGGCCACCTGCGGGTATCCTTCCTTTTCCGCCTGGGCAGCGTAGGCCAAGTACTTCCTGTTGGCTTGAGATTCCCCGGCAAATGCCTCCTTCAGATACTGCTCCGTCTTACCCATGGTTTCACCTCCTGATGGTTATTTTCGGGCACTGAAATTTGTGCCCATCTCAATAAAGGCCTTCCTTTGCGCCCCCCTCAGTAGGCCGCACCCTTGTGGAGAAGACTCTGTAAACCCATGCCTGATAGAGGATGACAATTGGCACGAAGACCAAAGCCACTCCCAACATTATCCCCAAGGTGAGAGCGCTCGATGACGCATTGTAAATGGTCAAACTGAAAGAGGGATCCAGGCTCGAGGGTATCATCCTGGGGTACATTCCCGCAACGCCGAAGAGGGTTGCCGCAAAGATGGTGATTGCGGAAGCCCCCCAAGCCCTCCACCAATTCCCCCTCGCTGCCTCGAGGCGGCTTCCCCAGAGTCCAACCACTGCCAGGCCTGGGAGGATGAAGAGCAAGGGAAATTTGGTGTAATTGGCGTAAAGATCAGTGGCCCAGGCACTTGCCGAGAGAAAAAGAATTGCGGCCACAACCACAAGAGCCCAAAGCCTCTTGGCCCAAAGCGCCCCTGTCTCTTTGATGGCACCTTCCGTTCTTGTACATAACCACAGGGAGCCGTGGTGGGCGAAAAGCAGGACGAAGAGGATCCCTCCCAGCAGTCCGTATGGGTTGAGAAGAGTGAAAAGGGTTCCCTTGTAAACCCCTTCAGAGTCTATGGGGATTCCGTTGAAGAGATTCGCGAATGCTACCCCCAGAAGAAGAGCCGGGATTAGGCTTCCCAGGAAGAGGCAGCAATCCCAAAGCCTCTTCCAGAAGGGCGAGGCGAGCTGTTCCCGGAACTCGAAGGCCACTGCCCTCAGGATCAATGCGAAGAGAAGGATCATCAAGGGAGTGTACAGGGCGCTGAACATCACAGCATATGTCCCTGGGAAAGCAGCGAATGTCACCCCGCCGGCTGTTATGAGCCAGACCTCGTTTCCATCCCAGAAAGGAGCCATGGCTGAGTAAAGGGTCCTTCGGTCGTCGTCTGTCTTGCCCAAGAAGGGGATGAGAGATCCGAGTCCGAGGTCGAATCCATCCAAGACAAAATACACTGCCCAAAGTACTCCCCAGAGAATGAACCATATGGTCTCCAGCATGTTCCGCCTCCTTCCTCAAACCTCAGCTTGAGCAGGCTCGGGCCCTCGGGCGATATGCCTTGCCATGAGCCAGAAGGCTAGAATTCCCAAGACGGTGTAAAGAAGAATGAAGGCCACCAGGGTCCCTCCCACTTGGGATGTGGCCACAGGGGATACGGCGTCCTTGGTGCGCATGAGACCATACACTATCCATGGCTGTCTTCCCACCTCGGCCACTGTCCATCCCAGGGCACAAGCCAAATAAGGCAACGGAATGGCCCAGATGATCACCCGCAAGTAGAGCTGACTCTCTGTGAGCCTGTTTCTCCTTGCCCAGCCCCAGAGGGTGAGAATGCAGAAGATGATACCCAGGGTGACCATGAGCCTGAAAGAGAGGAAAGTGATCAGCACAGGGGGCCTGTCCTCCTTGGGGAAGTCTAGGAGGCCTTTCACTGGCTTTTCAGGGTCATGGTGCGCGAGAAGGCTCATGGCGGAAGGGATCCTTCCCCACTCGACGATGTTTCCGTCGTTGGAAGGCGACGGCAAGGCGACGATGTAAATGGGAGCCCTAGGCTGGGTCTCCCAGAGGGCTTCGAGGGCAGCGAGCTTGGTGGGCTGTTTTTCCGCAAGATCAGCCCCATGGAGATGGCCCTCCACGATCTCGAAGAAGGAGAAGATCAGGGCCATCGTGAGACCCATTCGGAAGGACTTGGTGAAGAACCCCGAATTTTGCCTCCTGAGGAGGTGATATGCGCTAGCTGCCATGACGAAAAATCCCGTTAGGATGTAAGCTGCAGCCAAGGTGTGGAGAATTGTGAGCCATGCGTATTTCTGTGTCACCACTTCCAAAAAGTCCGAGAGCTCTGCCCTTCCTCCTCTGAGGACGTATCCCACTGGACTCTGCATCCAGGAGTTGGCAACGAGGATCCAGAGGGCGGAGAGATTGGAGGCAAATGCCACAAGCCAGATGCTCAGAGCGTGGGCCTTAGCCGAAAGCCTATTCCAGCCCAAGGCCCAAACAGCGATAAACGTAGACTCGAGGAAGAAAGCGGCCGTGGCCTCTATGGCCAATAGGGATCCGAATATGTCCCCAACGTATTTGGAGTATCCTGCCCAGTTGGTGCCGAACTGAAACTCGAGGGTGATGCCCGTGACTACCCCAACTACAAAGTTTATGAGAAATATACGGCCCCAAAACCTGGCCATCTGGAGGTATTGGGGGTCGTTCCTCCTGAGGTAGAGTGTTTCCATTATTGCAATGAGGATGGAGAGGCCAAGGGTCAGGGGGACGAAGAGGAAGTGAAAGTAGGTTGCCACAGCGAACTGAAGTCTAGATAACAAAACGGTATCCATTTCTCGAGTCACCTCCTAGGCGGTATCAGTCCTCCTCAGGACCGTGGGGTCTCTCTCCTACCTGGGAAGGGACTTTTCAACTCCCCTTCTTCTTGGGGGGAGCTTCCATCGGCCCCGAGACAGGTCTCCTTTGCCAGCAATTCCTCGAAATTCGCTTCGGTGAGAGTAGCCCTGAGGGCCCCTCTGGCCTTCTGCCACACTTGGTGGATGGCGCAGTGGGGGCTCCTGGAGCAGCTTTGGGGGTTGAGGATGCAGTCGTTGAGGAAAAGCTCTCCCACTACGGCCTCGACCACTTCCAGAAGCGTTATCTCCTTGGGGGGTTTTCTGAGCCTGTAGCCGCCCTTGGCCCCTTGAAGTATGTCCAGGATGCCGGCTTTGGCCAGAGAGTGGCCGATCTTTGCCAAAAACGCCTCCGGTATGCCCATGGCCTGTGCCACTTGATTTTTGGGGATTACTGCCCCTTGAGGCTTGCCGGCCAGATAATAGACACACCTGACCCCGTACTCACCAGCCCTCGAAAGCCTCATCCCTTCCCTCCTGGGCTAGATATGGGACATAAAAGATCATGTTAATCTTCTATCACGCCGCTTCCTGCCTGTCAACCCTTTTTTGGGCCCTGCTTTGGGAGCAAGATCCGAGGGTTCCACTTCTCGGAGGTGACAGGTGGAGGCCCCATGGGGTAGAATTACCAGACCAAAAGGCCGCTCAGCGGAAGGAGGAGGTGACGGATGGAGCCCCATCAGTTGATCACAGCGATAGTTTTCCTGGCAGCGATCTTCTTGGTGATAGTGAGATGGATAGACAGCGTCGTGGCAGCTCTTATTGGGGTAGTGGCCATGGTGGCAGTCGGCGCCATGACGGAGGTGCAGGCCTTCGAGTTTGTGGACTGGAATGTCATAGCCATATTGGTGAGCGTGTGGCTCATAGCCGGCTACTTCGGGAAGACAGGTATTCCTCAATTTTTGGGTGACTGGGCCCTCAAGGTCTCCAGGCGGAACATACCACTTTTCGTGACCCTGGTCGGGACCATCTCGGGCTTCCTTTCCATGTTCGTGGACAACGTGGTCGTTGTCCTCATGATGGCTCCCATCGTCTTCCACATCCGGAAGATTTACAGGATAGAGGCGACTGGCCCGATCCTCTTCATAGGCCTTTGCGCGAACTTCATGGGCACAGCACTTCTTTTGGGAGATCTCCCTCCCCAGATGCTCCACAGCGTATCCGGGATCGAATTCGCAGGGTTCATTTGGCAACTTGGAAGGCCCTCCTCCTTCCTCATCCTCACGGCCACGTATCTGGTTACTGTTGGAGTTTTCTACCTCAAGTTCAGGAGGTCCCCCCTCGCTGAATGCACCATAGCCCCCGAGCTAGCCCATGCCATGGCTGGAGAAAGGGTGGACCACATAAAGGACAAGAGGTTTGCCCTCATTGTTTGCTTGGGCTTTCTTGCGACCATCATAGGAATGTCTCTGCGGGAATTCATAGGGGTCAAACTCGGGTTCATAGCCTTCTGTGGGGCATTGGCCCTCGTCCTCTTCTTCGAGCTATTTGCCAAGAAGATGAACATGGAGGTCCCCCAGCTGGAAGAGATGCTCGCAGAACTCGAGTGGAAGGCCATAGGATTCTATGTGGCCCTCTTCGCACTGGTTGGGGGCTTGGAGCATTCCAAGATTCTCCAAATGGTAGCCAACTGGTTGGTGCCATTCATACAGTCCAGTCTCCTTCTGGGGACGACCATCCTCTATTGGGTCACAGCTCCCATAGTGGGCTTGGTGGAGCATGACGCCTACATCCTCACCTTGCTCTATGTCATAAGGGATTTGGGGCAGACCCACGGAATCAATCCGTGGCCCCTTTATTGGGCCCTCCTTTGGGCAGGGACTCTGGGGAGCAATCTGACCATTGCCGGGGCTCCAGCCCTCTATCTCGCCTTGAGCTTGGGGGAGAAGGAAGATGGTCGCAAATGGAGCCTCAGAGAGTTCCTGAGTTACAGCGTCCCTTACGTGCTAGTCTCCCTGGGGACCTGCTATGTGCTGGCAGTTCTCATTTGGGTCTTGCCCTTCATGAAGTGATTGACAGGGAAGGGCCCTTGTCTTATTTTGGAAGTGACGAGTGAAGGGGAGTAGCTAGAGGGCGGAGGCCGTCAGCACGTTCGTCCCGCTGAGGGGCGGGCCGGCACCGCCCGGCGGCGAATGGGCCGCTGGCGAGACCTTCGCTGCACAGGAGGCGGCGAAGGTTTTTTTGTGGAATCTAGACGAGGAGGAGGATTCCATGAACGGGCTCAAGACAATGGTCCTTATGGTCACCCTCACTTTGATGCTCGTTGGCTTTGGAGCAATACTTGGCGGAAGATCGGGGATGACCATAGCCCTCGCTATGGCCATTGCCATGAACTTTTTCAGCTATTGGTTCAGTGACAAGATTGTCCTTCGGATGTATGGGGCACAAGAGGTTTCCGAGGCTGAGGCACCAGAGCTCCATGCCACGGTGAGAGAATTGGCTCTGGAAGCGGGCCTCCCCATGCCGAGGGTATACATAATAGATGAGGATCAACCCAATGCGTTCGCCACGGGAAGAAACCCAGAGCATTCGGCCGTGGCTGTGACAACGGGGATCTTGAGAATCCTATCTCCCACGGAGCTGAAGGGGGTCCTGGCCCACGAATTGGCACACATAAGAAACAGGGACATCCTGATAGGCTCCATAGCAGCGACCATAGCTGGCGCCATAAGCTATTTGGCGCAGATGGCTCAGTGGGCGATGATATTCGGCGGTAGAGCGAGCGACGATGAGGAAGGTGGCTCCCACCCCATAGCAGCAATCGTGATGATGATAGTGGCCCCCATAGCAGCTCTCCTTGTCCAGATGGCCATATCCAGGTCAAGGGAGTACGGGGCTGACGAGACGGGAGCCAGGATTTGCGGCAGGCCTTTGGCCCTGGCCAATGCCCTGAGGAAGCTCCACATGGCCTCTCAGCAGATCCCCATGGACGCGAATCCGGCTACCTCCCACATGTTCATAGTGAATCCCCTCTCGGGAGGAGGGATTGCCAAACTTTTCAGCACGCATCCACCCATAGAGGAGAGGATAGCGAGGCTCGAGGCCATGGCCAGGGAAAGGGGCCAGGTCATGGCCTGAGGCCTTGTTGGTCCCTGGGAGCAGAGAAAGAAGGGAAAAAGTAAAGGGGGCGAGGCCACTCGCCCTCGCAGGGAAAACCCGGTTCCCCGTCGGGCCGGGCTCCGCACGCCCG
>JAPWUY010000140.1 GCA_028275295.1 Thermodesulfobacteriota bacterium
ATGGGACCAGGCCTGGGCACCGTCCGAAGCGGCCTTCACGGTGTAGCCCCACTTTGTTAGGAGAGCTGTGAGAATCCTTCGGGAGATGGGATCGTCCTCGGCTATGAGAATCTCCATCCGCGCCCCCAGGGCTCAATTACCGAGGCAGAAAAAGACGTGACCTTCCGCCTCTCGCTCACCTGGTACTATCGGATGGACTCCCAGAAATCTTTAGGGCCCCCTTCACCCAGTCCTTGAGCTCATCTCCTTGGAGGGCTCGTTCCGGCAATCCCAAGGCCTTGAAAATGAATCTTCGAAGCCTAGTGTCCACCAAAAGAATGAGGCGAGGGAAGCTCATTCACTCGAGGTCCCAAAGATCTGCCCTTTAAGGTAATCTTCCTTCGGGGTTCCATCTTTTTGTCTGGGCGGGGCGGGATTGCCATCCGGGTCTCGGGAGGGGAAACACCTTCTTTCGGGGAGGGGATGAGAGAAGAGCCGATGTCCGTTGACAGGGAGCCGTATTTGGGATAAAAAAATCCGCGTCCAAAAAATTAGCCAGAGGAGGAGCTGAGATGAAAAGGGCCATTGGAGTCATCTGCGCATTGAGTTTGACATTCGGCTTTGGGGTCGCATGGGGGCAAAAACAGGTGAAGCTCTCCATAGCTACAGGAGGAACAGGAGGGGTCTACTATCCCCTGGGTGGGGGGATGGCGAGCATAATCTCCAAACATGTCCCGTATGCGGAGGCCACAGCCGAGGTCACATCCGCTTCTGTGGATAACTGCCTTTTGGTAGGGGCAGGCAAGGCTGACCTCGCCCTCGTAATGGCAGATAGCGCCCTCGATGCCTTCGAGGCCAAGGGAAAATTCAAGGAGAAACTTCCCATAAGGACAGCGGCGGTCCTCTATCCCAACAACATGCACATCGTGACCGTTGAGGGCAAGGGAATAAACAAGGTCACGGATCTCAAGGGAAAGAGGGTCTCCACTGGGTCCCCTGGAAGCGGCACGGAGGTTATGGCCCTCAGGGTCCTGGAGGCCTATGGGATAGATCCGGATAAGGATTTGAAGAGAGACAAATTGGGGGCCTCCGAGTCAGCCGGAGCTCTCAAGGACGGAAAGATAGATGCTTACTTCTGGGTCGGGGGTCTTCCCACTGCTTCAGTGACCGATCTGGCTGCGACTCCAGGGATCAAGATAAAGCTCCTGGCACACGAAGATGCTGTGGAAAAGATGAACAAGAAATATGGCCCCCTTTACGTGAAGGGAAAAATCCCGGCCAAGACATATCCGGGGCAGGATGAAGACGTAGCCATTGCCGTTGTGTGGAACCTGCTGATCTGCAACGAGAAGATGAAAGACAACGTTCTCTACGATATCCTCAAGGCCCTCTTCGAAAACAAGGCGGAGCTTGTGGCCGTCCACAAGGAGGGACAGCACCTGGATCCGGCCAATCAAAAGGAAGGTTCTCCCATTCCTTTCCATCCAGCCGCCATCAAGTTCTTCGCTGAAAGAGGAGTGCAAGTGAAATAGGATGAGGAGACTCCACAGGCCCCTGCTTTGGGCTTCGGGCTTGGGACTAGCCCTGGCGGGGGCCTCGATCCCCTGGATAAAATCCTTGGAAATCCGAAATCTCCAAACCTCTTCCACTTGGATCCTTACCCTAGAAGGGGGAGAGAGGTTTGTCTTGCTCTACGAGCATTCCATGTACGGAGGGGAGGTCAGGGAAAATTATAGGGTCGCTGGGCCTGGCATGATTGTGGAGAGCGTTGAGACAGTGCGCCCCGAGATAGCCGAGTACTACGGGTTCGACGGAAGGGGCCCAGTGTACCCTGTTGGGAGGGGCTTGAGTGAGATGTCCCTCAAAGTGAGAGCCAGCTCGGGCTCACAGATCATAAGGGGAGCTTATTCCGTAGATTTGGCCAGGATTGGCAGTCCGGGACAGACGGTTCGACTGAGGCCCACGACAATATCTTTGCTCCAATGGGTCGGGCTCAATCTGATGGGTGCGAAGAGGGCGCCAGAGATGCCCAACTGAGGAGGGAAAAAATTGGAACAAGGAACACCCAAGGATGTGCAAGAAGTCCTTATCACAGAGGAGGCGTTAAGGGAAGCGGAGAAGTACATCGAGGAGGAAGAGGGGCCTTCCAGGAGACTGGGAGGGAAGATCGGGACCATGGTGACAGCCGTTGCCGTGGTCATGTCTTTGGTCCATCTCTACGCTGCCCCAGGGGTGATAATGACGCAGGTCCTCCGAGGGATCCATGTGGGATTCGTCCTCTTTCTCAGTTTCTTGGTCTTTCCCCTGTCGAAAAAGGGCCCGGACAAGATCTCCTGGATGGACTGGATCTGTTCCCTTCTCGGTGTGGCAACCATAGTCTACATGCTGGTGGACTTCGACGAGTTCATCTACAGATCGGTCGTCCCGACCAGCTGGGATCAGTTTTTCGGGGCAGTGCTCATCCTTCTCATATTGGAGGCGAGCCGCAGGACAGCTGGATGGATAATACCCGCTGTGATCCTGGGTTTCATAGTGTATGCCTTTGTTGGCCCCTATCTTCCCGAGCCCTGGACTCACAAAGGTTACGACCTCTCCCGCCTCATAGGCCACATGTACATGACCCTCGAAGGGATCTTCGGCGTCCCCATAGATGTCTCCTCCACGTTCATAATCCTTTTCACAATTTACGGGGCCTTCCTGGAAGTCTCTGGAGCGGGAAAGTTCTTCATCGACTTTTCCTTTGCGGCCATGGGAGGAAAGCCCACTGGAGCTGGAAGGACGGTCACCCTTGCATCTTTCCTTCTGGGTGGGCCATCGGGAAGTGGAGTGGCCACGACCGTGACCCTTGGCTCAGTGGCCTACCCCATGTTGGCAAAGGCGGGCTATAGCAGGGAGGCTGCAGGGGGACTTCTGAGCGCTGGGGGAATAGGGGCAATACTCTCGCCCCCTGTACTGGGAGCAGCGGCCTTCCTCATTGCTGAATTCTTGAAGATCACTTACTTGGACGTGATCATCATGGCCACAATCCCCACCTGTCTCTATTATTGGTCCATTTTTCTCATGGTGGAGCTGGATGCCAAGAAGTTCGGGGCGAAAGAAATACCCTTCGACCGGACCCAGGGTCTTTGGCAGCTGACCCGACGCTACGGTTTTCACTTTTTCTCCCTCATCGCCATAGTGGGGTTCATGGTTGTGGGCTTCACCCCCATAATGGCCGTTTTTCTGGCGACCATAGTGGCCTTTTTGGCGAGCTTCTTGAGAAGGGACACTGCGCTTGTGCCTCCTAAATTGATCCAGGCCCTGAAAGCAGGATCCATGGGGGTGTTGAGCGTGGCCATCACTTGTGCTGGGGCAGGGATAATCGTTGGTGTAGTGACCCTCACTGGCCTGGGCCTGAAGTTCAGCTCCATCATAATAGGATATGCGGGGGGAAGCGTTTTCTTGGCAGCGGTGTTCACGGCATTGGTGGTCTGGGTGCTGGGGCTCGCTGTCCCCGTGACGGCCTCCTACATAATCGCCGCTGTGATAACAGCTCCAGCCCTCACCCACTTGGGGGTACCGGATTATGCGGCACACATGTTCATTTTCTACTACGCCATCCTCTCCGAGGTCACCCCTCCCACGGCCCTCTCGTGTTTCGCGGCAGCTGCCCTCACCAAGGGAGATCCATACAAGACAACGCTCCAGGCGTGGAAATACACGATGCCCGCCTTCATCGTGCCCTTCATGTTCACCCTGGACCCAAAGGGCGTTGGAATATTGCTGAGGGGACCCGTTGTGGATGTGATCTGGACTACTGTGACTGCTTTCTTGGGAATAGCATCCCTGGCTGGCGGCTTGGAGGGATGGTGGCTCAGGCGGACGAACCTCTTGGAGAGGGCCATGCTCATAATTGGGGGACTTCTGCTCGTGTACCCTATTCCCAAGTACGATATTGCAGGTTTTGCCATGATGGTGGCGGTAGTGTTGATGCAAAAGTTCTGGAGAAAGGTGTGAAGGAGACTCTGGCCCCAATTTTTCGCGGATCCTCGGCGCAGGAGGTTAAGGGATGACACTTAGGAGAAAGGTGATAGGTGAAGGACCCATGGGCCTCCCCTTCTCTCAAGGAGTTTTGGTGGGAGAAACTCTGTACCTATCCGGTGCCATAGGGTATGATCCAGGGATCGGGGGGGTAGTCCCAGGGGGAATTGTCCCGGAAACTCGCAAGGCTATAGAGAACCTCAGAGCTGTCTTGGAAAGGGCCGGAATGGGCTTGGAGCATGTGGTGAAGGTGACAGTCTATCTCAAGAGCATGGATGATTACCAAGCCTTCAACGAGGTATACAAGAGTTACTTCCCCGAGAACCCCCCTGCCAGGGAGACAGTGGCTGTATGTGGCCTGGCCCTGGGGGCCAGGGTGGAGATGTCTTTCGTAGCAGTGAGGTCGGAATCCGGGGAGTGATCTTCCCAGAGATCGAAAGGCGTGGTAGGGCCCCCCAAAAGAGGGCCCTATTACCCCCTCTCATTTCCTGAAGACTCTGAAGAACTTATCCAGGGTGCCCTTTTCCAGCTTAGCTACCTCTTCGAGCTCCCCTGCATCCAGCCATACTCCCTCACAGTTGGAACACTTGTCCACTTTTATGTTCCTGTAGTCGATCTCTATGAGCTCCATCCCACACTTGGGACACTTCATATAGTGGAGTTCCTTGAGCCTCTTTTTCTCCTCCTCTGCAAGTTTGGCTTGTCTCTCAGCCTCAAGTTTCTTCCTCTTCTCGAACTCTAGCCTCGCAAAGTACTCCTCCTCTTTCTCGCTTGGCTTCCACTCCATACTGTCTCCTCCTCTCAGAGTATACGCGCTCTATTGGACTCGAGCCTATCCCAGGATCTCCACTCCCAGAGGGATTCTGTGTCTCGGAGAGCTCCTGAGCACTATCCTCTAGCTAATACCCTCTTTGATCGCTTTCACTCAGCCCCTTTCCCTCTCCCCCTATCACCTCTTGGGGGAGATCCATTCTAACCACAAAGGCCTCGTCCCACAATATCTCCCCCACCTTCCCCGAAGGTCTTTTCCTCCCAAGCAATTGTTCGAGGGGCCCAAAGAGGGGGCCTTTTGCGGGCTAGCTACCCATAGCCCATGGCAGGAAGCTCACTCTTCCTCGGTCCTCGACATTCTGGAGGCAGTGGTTGTGATTTCCAATGCCATCTTTTGGGCGCACTCAGGACATATTCCGTGGCTCAACTCCGCATCTGAGTGGTCCCTCAAGTAGGCCTCAAGCTGTTGCCAGTAGCCCGTGTCGTCCCTTATCTTCTTGCACCAGGCACATATGGGTATCAAGCCCCCTCAAAACCCTATGGCGCAGCCATCCTTTCTCCTGTCCGAAGCGCCTAAGAGCACACCAGTTTCCGGATCCCTATAGATTGCCTGCCCCCCTCCTACCTGATTCACCTGGGGTTCCCCTTCCTCCACCTCGTGTCCCATGGCCTTGAGGGCTGAACGTGTCTTTCCCGGTATGCCCTCTTCCAGGTAAACCCTCATCCCTTGAAGATGCCTTACCCTGGGTGAGTCCAATGCCTCCTGCAAGTTCATTGCGAAGTCAATGACATTCACCAGGAACTGGACATGACCCTGAGGCTGCATATCTCCCCCCATGACCCCGAAGCTCATGATGAAATTCCCGTCCTTGAAAAGCATGGCAGGGATAATGGTGTGAAGGGGCCTTTTCCCTGGAAGGAGGGAGTTGGGGTGGGAGGGATCGAGCCTGAAGGCATGCCCTCTGTTTTGAAGCACCAGGCCCGTCCCCTCCACCACAACCCCTGAGCCGAAGTGCATGAATATGCTGCTGATGAAGGATGCGGCATTGCCATTTGCGTCCACGGCGCACACATAAACGGTATCGGATCCTGGAGCTGATGGCTGGAGGAAGGACGGTGGAGAGGCCTTTGTCATTGAGATCCTGGATCTT
>JAPWUY010000141.1 GCA_028275295.1 Thermodesulfobacteriota bacterium
CCGCTCACCATGCAAGAGAGCCTGAGAAGCTCTTCCTCCAGGATGCTTGCCTGGCTAGTTGCCACACCAAGCCCCGTGGAGCTGCAGATTTCAGCTACAGCGTGGACGTGGTGCCTGAAGCGTTCCAGCTCGCAAAGGGCGATCCTGAGCATCCGCGCCCGCTCTGGAACTTGAAGACCCGAGAGGCGCTCCACTGCTTGGCAAAAGGCTAGAGAATGCGCGAAGGCAGAGGTGCCTGAGAATCGCTCGGCCAAAAGCAGTACGTCCTCAACCCGTCTTCCCTGGGCGATCTTTTCGACACCACGATACTTGTAAAAGAACCTCGGGATGGTCCTTATCACGTCCTCGCCAACTGTTTCCAAGAGAAAGTGGGCGGATTCTGCATGATCGGAGTAAACAGGGCCTATGGGCATCACAAAGGCCCCGGGGCTCTGGACGATCCGGTCAGGCCGCCAGTCGGGATCCAATTCTCGATGTGGATAAGGTTTCGAGCCGTCAAAGCCTCGAAGCATGGGGTTGACGCCATCTGGCCATTCCTCGTGGAGCACGAAATCGCCCAACTTCGGATGTCCCTCAAATACGAGACCGAAGAGATCCTCGGCCTCCCGCTCGTGCCAGTCAGCGGCGTGCACCAAGGATGCTATGCTTGGCACACTATTTTCCCAACCGGGAATCCGAACCAGCAGGCTCAGCAGGCTTCTCTCCACCCCTCCATAAAAGACATATCGGAGGAGCCACCCTCTTTCCTCCTCTAGGACCACCAAGGTAGCGAAGGTGTAATGGAGTTCCGAGCACAACCATTCGCAGAGAGCGGGGAGGTCCCTGGCCTGGCACACCACCTCTGCCGCTTCCAGGTAAGCTGACCTCTCGAGTGCCACCTGGACTGGCCATCGCCCTTCCATCGCCCTGAGCGTGCCCTCAATCCCCCCGCGTGGAATTTCCGAAACCAGCATAGCCTCTTACCTCCCCAAGGAAGCTGCTGCGAGCCGTAGCATCTCCTCCAGAATGCCCGGGACGTAGCCTCCCAGTAAGAACACTGGAATAGCCGAGATCCCGAGGGCAACCAACACCGACCCCGGAAGCCTGACTCTGGCCTCCTCCTCATCAGGGGACCCGAACACCATTCGATTCACGTGATACATAACCCCGCAAAAGCCGATCACGATGAAGGCTGCGAGCGCCACAGTGGGGATCTCTTGACCACTTTGAATGCCGGCTTTGAGGATAGAGAACTCTCCCAAGAACACTGCAAAAGGGGGCGCGCCAGCGATGGCCAGGCTTCCCGTGAGGAGAGCCAGGGCTGCTGGCCTCGATACGCGAATGAGCCCTTTTACCGAAGCGATCTCTCTGTGGCCCACGACCAAGAGGATGCTTCCAGCTGCGAGGAAACAAAATGCCTTTGTGACCGAATGGGCCACCATCTGGAGGTTAGCCCCGTAGTACGCCGAGGTTCCTCCTATCCCCGCCGCGAACATGATTATGCCCATGTGCTCGACCGTTGAGAAGGCGAAAAGTCTCTTGTAGTCCTTGACTTGCAAGAGGAGAAAGGCCGCTGTACCGGCCGAGGCGAGGCCTGCGGCCATCAACCAGCTCCCAGGACCATGGCTAAGGCCCTGGAGGGCTGGAAGTAACCTTATGATGGTGTACAGGACTGTCGTTGTCTCGATGCCCGAGAGCAAGGCGCAAACCGGAGACGGTGCCTGGCTGTGGGCATCGGGAAGCCAGGTGTGAACAGGCACGAGACCCACCTTGGTTCCGAAACCGACCAGTATGAAGAGAAAGGCAGTCTGGAGGAACGGCCCAGGTATGCCCGGGGAAGCAACGATGAGTCCGGACCAAGTGAAGTCTCCACGTCCAGCGATCTTCATTCCCCAGTAAAGGATGAGGATTCCCACCAGGGCGAGGGCAGCTCCCATGCAGGTGAGAACAACGTACTTCCAGGCAGCCTCCAAGGCCTCGGGAGTATCCTCGAAGCTCACCAGGAACACGCTCAAGAGGGTGGTCAGCTCAACCGCGATCCAAACCAAAGCCAGGTGAGAAAAGGCCGGCACCGCCAGCATGGAGAGGAGAAAGAGGTTAAACCTGGCATAGTAGCGTCTTTTCTTTCCTTCTCTCTCCTGGGGCACCACACGCCGGATGTAGCCTAGGGAAAATATGGAGGTCGTGAGCCCGACGAATGCCACCAGGAGCAAGATGAGGGCCCCGAAACTGTCGCAGGAGATCCAACCAAGAAAGGCAATGACGTGGCCGCGAGTGATGGTGGTCAAAGCGACATGGATGGAAATGAGGAACACCGCGAGGCAGCCCACCACCGTGGAGAGAGCTGCAAGCCCCCCTCCAATGGGGAGAACACACAAGATGGCGGATAGCGCAGGTACCAGCAAAACGACCAGGAGCTCCATAGCGCGTCAATCCTCCTTAAGCGATGCCAGCTTTCCTACAACGGTCATGCCGGTCCTCTCCCTGATCCTCCTGGTCAGGAGGCCCATTACCAGGGCGATGATGAGGACGTCGAAAGCCGCCGCCAGCTCGGCAATGATGGGAAGATCCGGGGCTATACAGATACCAGCCAAGAAAGAACCATTTTCCATGGCGAGCAAGCCTATGACTTGCGGCACAGCCTCTCTCCGGACTACCACAGCATATGCTCCCAGCAAGACCCCAGCAGTGCCAACCGGCAGGTTCATCCTCACGAAAGGGTCCTGGCTTGCTCCCAAAAGAGGGCTAGAGGCAAAGTAAGCGAGTATCACCAACGCCATACCCAGTAACAAGGAAGTCGGGATATTCAACACTTGGGAGATTTCCCTGCGAGCGTACGCCTCCTGGCTCACCAGCCGCACAAGAAGCCACGGGATCAAGATCGACTTGGTGCCTACGGTGATCACGGCCACCACAAATAAGTGGACGGAGCTATGCTGGAAGCCCAGAATCGTGGCCGATGCCGCCAACAGAATGGACTGCCAAACGAACAATTTGAGGCAGGCCAAGACCTGGCGCATCGCGATCATCCCAAAGGCTGTTAGCAGAAAAAGCCCAGCCGCAAGGCCGTTGAGCTTGGTGAGAAGTTCCGTGTTGGCCTGCAAGTCCGTCACCTCTCTTCCTCCTAGCCTTCCAAGAGTCGAGTGATCATTGCGGCCACCGAGGTGATAAAAGCCCCGCCGAGGAACTCGGTTATCCGGAAGAGCCTCAGCTTCGCCAACGAGGACTCGATGACCACAAGGACCACTACGAAGACAAATACCTTGAGGAACACCAAGGGGATTGCCAGGAGCAACTCTCCCAGGCTCTCGCCCTGGGCAAGCCCCCAAGGGGTCACGACCACGTTGAGATAGATGCACACAAGCACAAGGAATTTCATGGATCCACCCCATTTCATGAGGGCTGCCCCACGCCCGGAATATTCCAATCCCTTGGACTCATCGATCATGGCCAGTTCGAAATGCCCAGAGGGGTTGTCCACTGGGAGACGACCAGTCTCGGCTATGATGAGCATCAGAAAGGCGAGCATGAGCAGCACGTGGGATGGCTCGAAGAAGTTGTCGGGAGGGTTGACCCAATGTTTGTGAACGATGTAAGGAATCGTGGAGCCGGCAACGAAAGAGACCGTGAAGAAGACTATCATGAAGACGGGCTCGGCCAAGAACCCAACCATCCTGGTTCTACTGGCTCCCATGGCCCCGTAAGGGTTGGCCGCATCCACTGCGGCCAAGGTGGCGAAAAAGCCCCCGAGGGCCAAAATGAATCCACCTCCCAACATGTCACCCATGAACGCGAAGAAAAGTGGATAACCGGTCAAAACTGGGATGAGCAGGGCAACAAACACAGGGGTGATGAAGACCACATATGGGGCGAGTCGGAAGATCCAGGTAGCACTATCGGAGATCACCTCATCCTTGTGGAAAAGCTTCCAGATGTCCCGGTAAGGCTGAAAGATGCTAGGCCCGCGCTTCGACTGCACTGCCTCTTTGAGTCTGTTCAGGACCCCCTTGACCAGCGGGGAAACCAGCATCACCACCAGGACTTGGACGACATTGAAGAGGATCTTTTCGGTCACGTCAACACCTCCCATGCGTAATCCCTTGGATCCCATGGCATCCTGTCACGAACCTCCCCAACAACGCTCTCGCCCCCGCCGGGACCACTGGCATGGACCGGTGGGATGGGTCTCCAGCCAACACGTCGAGTCTTCCCACTGAATCTCGGCCGGGAGCCCCGAAAGGAGTGCCACCAATTTCCGCATCTTCGGTTTCTCCCACAACCTCGATCGCAGAGGCCAGGCCCCCAGGACCCGGCGTGTGGCCTAGGCCATCACTCTCCGGCAACGACCATCAAAGCGAGGGGAGCAATCACTGTTCGGGGGCGCTTATGAGCTTGTCTCGTTCACCATAATTCCCGCTCCCGCAATCCATGACATGACCTTCCAGGGCCAAGACCCCCTGGCCCTCAGGCCTCCTAGGCCCTGAATTCTCATCTCCAACCCACGAGGGCACAGGCGCCCTTCAACGAAGAAAAGGCCACGGCCTGGATCCCTTTGGCCATTGGCCTGAGCTCTGCGTGCCCTCAATTCGTTTCCGCAGTACAAACCACAGACGCCATGATCGTCGAACAGGGGCCACAGGATCGCTTTAGCCTGTTAGTCGCGTTTGGCATAGGCGAGCAAGGCTGCTACCCCGGCCCATGCGTCCAATGGGTAGAGGTCATCAGCCTCAAAGGTAGGCGGTTTTGGCGGACCTCATCGCCACGCTAATGCGCCGCATTTTAGACCCCGAAACTGGGCATGTCAACCCCCCTTTTACGGAGCTTCCAGGCCTCGAGTCCTAAAATCCAAGACCCTCTCCTGACCCCTGTGGTTGCCCTCCCCCTCGGATAGCCGGAGTAGTGGAATTGACTCTCCATCCCCACGCTCTCCCTTCCCAAGGCCTCTTCCCACCTATCACAGAGGGAAACCATCGGGCGCGATCGTAACGGCGCACTTCATGCCTTAACAAAAAGCCCCGGAGGGTGAGCCTTGTCAAGGGAGGTGTTGTCGTGGTATAAAGACAGAAACCGAAAGGGGTCTCCAGGAGACTGCCCCTCGCTCCGATCCCATGATCGGGGCCTGCTCGGGTCTAGTCCCGAGGAAAAGTCCGAGAGGAGGAAAAAATTGAGGCGCTACGAGACCACGTTTGTCATTCACCCCGACCTCAGTGAGGAAGACCACCAAAAGATCGTGCAGAAAGCCCTCGGTGCCATAACCCAGTCTGGGGGGGAGATCCTCCAGCTCCAGGACTGGGGGGTCAAGAAGCTGGCCTACAAGATCAAGAAACAGACCAGGGGGCATTACATCTTCGTGGATTATGCGGCCAAGCCAGAGGCAGTGAGGGAGGTGGAAAGACTCCTCAGGATCGACGACAATGTCCTGAGGTTCCTCACGGTCCTTGTGGACGACGAGGTCGATGTGGAAGAGGCGAAGATGCAGTTGAGCCAAGCCTCCAGGCGGGAGGTCGAGGAAGAGGAGGCCCGGGCTTTGGAAACCGAGGGGGCTCACGAGGTGGAGGTGGATGAAGAGGAGGGGGAGAAGGAGGAGTCCGAGCAGTGATCCTCGGGCCGAACTGGAAGGTGGTCCCGATCCCCGGGCCTGACTGGACGCCTGAGTGTTAAATGAGTGAGGAGGAACTCCTGGCATGACAACGCCAAAGGTAAAGAGAGGATTCGGAAGGAGAAAGGTATGTCGGTTCTGCGCCGACAAGTCACTGGTAATAGATTACAAGGACCCCAAGACCCTCAGGTTCTTCACGACTGAGCGCGGTAAGATAATTCCCAGGAGAATAAGCGGTAATTGCGCGAAGCATCAGAGGGCCCTCACACAGGCAATAAAGAGAGCTAGGCAGTTGGCCTTGATGCCTTATACCACTATGGTCCTTTGAGGTT
>JAPWUY010000142.1 GCA_028275295.1 Thermodesulfobacteriota bacterium
ATCTCCGTTACGGGCTCTACCTCCCAAGGGACGCGTCGGCATCCGGTACCCCCCTTCCAGCTCCTAACACCGAGTCACCCAACAGCGAGAGTATTATACATACAAGGGACGCGGTCTCCGCGTCCGGGTGGCAAAGCCGTACGCAAGCCCCGGTATGGCATGACGGCCGAGAGGTAGACGAAGGGCCGGTGGCCTACCGGGGAAATGCTCGAGTGGAGCCAATGGTGTCGTTGCGGGCGTGCAGAGCCCGCCCCTCGGCGGGGTGGGCCCCCCAATATAGACGGTTTCACGGAGGCAAACCTGGGGACCGCGCGAAGGGTGGTTTCCTCGGAGGGGCGCGGTCTCCGCGCCCGCGTTGGAAGGCCGCACGCAAGCCCCGGTATGGCATGACGGGCGAGAGGCAGACGAAGGGCCGGTGGCCTACCGGCGACACGCTCAAGTAGAGCCAATGGTGTCGTTGCGGGCGTGCGGAGCCCGCTTCTCCGCGGGGTGGCCATCCGAGCTAGGATGGCCTTGCGGAGGAAAGTCCGGAGACGATGCGGGAGGCGGTTTTCTCGGAGGGACGCACTCTGTGCGTCCGTTTGGCAAGGCTGGACGTAAACCGAGGGAGGTCGTGGTTAGGGACGAGTTGGCGAGAGGCCAGTGGCCTATCGGGGGCATGCGAGGCTGAGGCCAACGGTTTCATTGCGGGCGTGCAGAGCCCGCCCCTCCGCGGGGGGCAGGCCTCGGTGGGAGGCCTTGCGGGGGAAACCCGGGGATGACGCGAAAGGCGGTTTTGTCGGAGGGATGCGCTCCGCGCGTCCGCATGGCAAGGGCGTGCTCAAGCCGAGGCATAACATGATCATCGGGGGCGAACGAACGCCTGGCGGCCTAATGAGGCGATCTCGCGGTGGAAGCGAAGCCTCCTTTGCGGGCGTGCAGAGCCCGCCGCTCCAGGGGGACATCCCCCCGATATAGACGGCCTTACGGGGGCAAATCCCGGGACGGCGCGAAAGGCGGTTTTTCGGAGGGGCGCGGTCTCCGCGCCCGAATGGTATGGGATTACGCGTGCCGAGGGATATCGTTATCCCGGAGGGGTTACCCGAGAGGCCATAAGCCTATTAAGGATTGCTGGATCGAGCCTCGGCTTTTTTTGCGGGCGTGCGGAGCCCGGCCTTGCCCTCCCTTGGAACCCCAATTAATATGGTGGCACCCTTCCGGGCCAAGTGGCTCGGGTTCTTTGCCTTTGGGGCTTGGTTATAACCGAAAAGGGGGAGATGACCATGCGAAAGGAGATGATCGTCGCGACAATCTTTTTTCTCGCAGTGGGCTTTTGTGGGCTTTGGGGGGTCGAGGCCCAGGAGGATGTCCTCAAGCACCCATCCTGCAAGTTCTGCGGCATGGACAGGAGCAAGTTTTCCAAGACCAGGATGCTCATAGAGTATGATGACGGAACAAGCGTGGGGACCTGTAGCATCCACTGTGCGGCCGTGGAGCTGGCCGTGACCATAGACAAGATGCCGAGGAAGATCATGGTGGCCGACTACGAAACTGGCCAGCTTCTGGATGCGGAAAGGGCGTTTTGGGTAATTGGAGGAGACATTCCCGGGGTTATGACCCGAAGAGGGAAGTGGGCATTCCAAGATAGGGAGAGGGCTGAGGGATTCGTCCGGGGACATGGAGGCGTTGTCGTGGATTTCGAGGCTGCCATGAGGGCTTCTTACGAGGACATGTACGAGGATACCAAGGCAATCAGGGAAAGACGAAAAGCAAGGTCGCACAAACACTGAGGAGAAGGGGGCGAGTCGAGGGACCGACTGCGGCCTTCAGCTCGATGTCCCCAGGAGCTTGAGGATCCGCTCCAGATCCCTGAGGCCGTAATACTCTATGACTATTGCTCCCTTTCTCTTCCCGTGGCGGATCTCGACCTTTGTGGAAAGAGACGAGCGAAGTCTATCCCTTATCCATGCGAGATCAGGTGGAAGCTCGGCTTTCTTTTTTGATCTTGCCAGTGGGGAGGCCGAAAGTTTTCTCGCGGCCTCTTCGGCGGCTCTCACCGAGAGGCCCTTTGTGATGATCCATTTGAGGAGTTTAGGTTGGAGTTCGGAGGCCACAGAGAGGATGCACCTCGCGTGTCCTGCCGTTATCTCTCCTCTCTCGAGAGCACTCTGCGCCTCGGGAGGCAGCTTGAGAAGCCTGAGGGAGTTGGCGATGGTGGATCGGTCCTTGCCGAGTCTTCGTGCGAGCTCCTCTTGGGTCACGCCATATAGGGACATGAGAGCCTGGTATGCCCTAGCCTCCTCCAAGGGGGTGAGGTCCTCTCTTTGGATATTCTCTATGAGGGAGAGTTCCAGGGCCTCCCTGTCCGAGACCTCCCTCAATATTGCGGGGATCTCCTTGAGGCCCGCTAGCTTCGCAGCCCTCCACCTCCTCTCTCCCGACACAAGCTGATAGGTGGTTCCATAGGATCTCACAATCACAGGGGTGAGTACGCCCTTCTCCTTTATGGTCTGGACCAGCTCCCCTAACTTTGCCTCGTCGAAATGTTGCCTCGGCTGGGAGGGGTGAGGAACTATGGAGTCTATGGGACAGAGGAAAAGGGTCCCCTCCTGTTCTGGGGGAATGAGGGCATCGAGCCCTCGGCCTAGGGCTTTGGACCTCTTCATGTCGCGTCTCCGTGTTTTCTCATGAGTTCCCAGGCAAGTTCCAAATAGGCCCTGGATCCGGCACATGAAATGTCATACAGTATCGCGGGTTTCCCGTGGCTGGGAGCCTCAGCGAGCCTCACGTTGCGGGGTATCACTGTGTCGAAGACCTTTTTTCCGAAGTGTCCCCTGACCTCCGCTTCCACCTGGCGGGCCAGGTTCATTCGGCCATCGAACATGGTGAGGACAATGCCCTCGAGTTCCAGGTTGGGATTGAGTCTCGCCTTCACGAGCCTTATGGTCCTGAGAAGGTTGGTGAGTCCTTCGAGGGCATAGTACTCGCACTGGAGAGGGATCAAGACAGAGTGGGAGGCCGTGAGGGCATTGACCGTGAGGAGGCCCAGGGAGGGTGGGCAGTCGAGAAAGGCGTAGCGGAAGCCGAGATCCTCTATCTCCCTTAGGCTCTTGGCCAGAAGCCTCTCCCTCGACGGATGGCCCACCATTTCTACTTCCAAGCCTATGAGGGATGGGGCTGAAGGGACCAGGGAAAGGAGGGGCATCTCCGTGGGGAGGATCACCTCCTTGAGTTTCTCCCTTCCCAGAAGCACATGGTAAAGGTGGGCCCTTATGGTCTTTCCATCGATGCCCATTCCTGATGTGGCATTGGCTTGAGGATCGCAGTCCACAAGGAGGGTCTTTCTCTCGGCCGCAGCGAGGGAAGCTGCGAGATTGATTGCCGTGGTGGTCTTCCCTACCCCCCCTTTTTGATTGGCTACGCATATGATCCTCAATGGGAGCCTCTCTGAAGTGGAGATCTAATGGGAATCGTCTGCTTCCACAAGCCTCCCTCCACGGCTCGAGGCCTTGGGAGCTAGGTAAGACCCCTTTCCTCCTCTCGAGCCCAAATGGGGGAAAGGGGCTAGCCATTGAAACAATGAGATAGCACGTGCGATGGGAAATTTACAAGCCGCCTTCGAGGGCTGTTTCACGTGAAACAATCCCCTCTCCGGACCACAAGGAGTCTCCTTCCCTTCCCCACAACGGGAAGCTCCAATGTCCTTCTCTCCACGAGGCTCCAATTGGAGTCTCTCAAGGCCTCCCCAATCCCGGCCTCTTCCCCTTCCCCTAGCATGAGCACTGCCTTTCCCCGATCCCGGAGAAAAGGCTCAACCCACCTGAGCCACTTCCCTGCGGGGGCAACCCCTCTCGCCACAGCGAGATCCCACTCACCTTCCAAAACACACCCCTCGCCGATCCTCCCCTCCACGACGGACACCCTCTCGAGCCCCAATATCCTCACAACATGTCTCAGAAAATTGGCCCTCTTGCGCCTAGCCTCAACGAGGCATACCTCGAGGTCACCCCTAGCAATCCCCAGGGGAAGCCCCGGAAAACCAGCACCCGAGCCCACATCGAGAATCCTCCTGGCATCCCCAATAACCGTAAGAAGAGTGAGGGAGTCATAGAAGTGAAGCCAAAGGACACTCCTTGTATCAGCGCTCCCCACGAGCCTGATCTTCTCGTTCCACTCCCTCAGCTCCTCCAGATACCTGCGGAACCTCCCCAAGGACAAATCGTCCAGGGCAACACCCAGGGCCTGCGCTTCCCTCCTGAAACGGTCCCACTCGGCCTCTTCCCGGCCCATCACTTCCCTATGCAGAATCTCTCGAAAATCCTCGCCAAGACCTCATCGTCCGCCTTCACTCCCCGAAGCTCGTCCAAGCATTCCATGGCGCCCCTGAGCTCCTCAGCCACAAGCTCCCACCACACACCCTCCCCTCCTTGGGAGACCATCTCTCTCGCACGCCCCAAGTGGGAGCAAAATCTGGAAACCAAATCCCTGTGCCTGACATTGGTCAATGCCCACTCTTCACCCTCGTCCCCTCCCAAGAGCTCATCCCTGATTGCATCGAGAAGTTCCCTGACGCCCCACCCTTTGAGGGCAGAGACCCTCACCAACCTCCTTGCCCTCACCGCCTCGGGTAGCTGCTCCAAACGGGCCCTTTCCTCCAGATCCACCTTGTTCCAAGCGACAATGCATGGCTTCTCCACAACCCACCCCTCCACCTCCCCCAAGGGCGGGATCTCCTCCTTGCTCGAGTCTATGACGAGCACGAGGAGATCCGCCTCCCCCATCCTCTCCCTCAGAAGCCTCCTTCCGTGTTTCTCTATCTCGTCTCCCTCCTCCCTTATCCCAGCAGTGTCTATGGCCCTTATGGGAAGGCCGCCCCACTCGAGAGGCTCCTCCACGAGATCCCTAGTGGTCCCTGGAAGATCCGTGACTATGGCCCTCTCGTAGCCCACCATAGCATTGAGGAGGCTCGATTTCCCAGCATTCACAGGGCCTATGAGCATGACCCTGGCACCCTCCCTGGCCAGTCTTCCCCTTCTGTAGGTCTCGAGTATCCCCTCTGCCCTCAAAAGAAGCTCCCCGAGGGCCTTCCCCACGGCCTCACCATCAACGGCTGGAAGGTCCTCATCGGGAAAATCTATCCCTGCCTCCACCGAGCTCATGAGATCCAGGAGTCTCTCCTTCCACTGAGCCGCCTCCCTCGCAAGTCCCCCAACCAACTGCCCCAGGGCGAGACGCCTTGCGGCTCGGCTCCTGGCCTCCACCATGTCGAGGACCGCCTCAGCCTGGGTGAGATCTATGCGGCCATTCAAGAAGGCCCTCAGGGTGAACTCCCCTGGATTGGCCACCCGAGCCCCGCACTGGAGCACTGCCTCCAGGACCTCCTGCACCACCGAGGGCCCTGAGTGGACCTGTATCTCGAGACAGTCCTCCCTGGTATAGGAACGAGGAGCCTCCATGAGGACGGCCATGGCCTCGTCTATGTACTCCTCTGACCCTGGAGCCCTCACGCGGCCGTAATAGAATCTGTGGGACCTCAAAGGATGGGAACCCCTGGCTGGTTCAAATACACTCTCCGCGATCTTCCGACAAAGGGGACCGCTCAAGCGAACTATCCCTATGGCCCCCTTCCCTCGGGGAGTTGCCACTGCGGCTATGGTGTCCCTGAATCCCCATTGCCTCATCCAATTCCATCGCTCCCAATGAGTGCCTTGGTCCCTGCTACTAGCCAACAAAGGCCCAGAAACATGCCATCATCCCCTCGATTCCCGCCCGTGGGACGCGGTGGTCTTTTCCCTTCCCCTTGTCTCCTCAGCGCTCACAACGACCCTCCGCATGGGGCCATCGCCGATGCTTCTCGTTGTGACTCCAGGCTCCTCCTTCAAGGTAAGGTGGATCGTCCTCCTGTCCCT
>JAPWUY010000166.1 GCA_028275295.1 Thermodesulfobacteriota bacterium
AAAATGGTGTGAGTTTTGCCAATATTGATGAGCTCTTGGACTGGATGGAGACGAGGACCTCCGCGATAGCCTATCTGATACTTGACGAGGTGAATCGCGAGCAGATTGCCTCCGTAAATCTAGGGGCTGAGATTCTAAGGGCAGCTGGGAGAATGGCATTTGATCTTCTCAAAGCCGAAAGTCAGTTTCTGAACAAGCCCAACCAAGGAAAACTGATCCGGGCTCGCGAAAGGGCCACGAGGGCCTTCGAGGATCAGTACAGGAAGCGCATCCAGCATGCCCTGGGAGCTAACGTAGATGTGAAAGGCCTGGACGATGATGGAAATGGGGATGGAAAGTATGACCTCTTGGTGGAGGTGGAAAGTGACACGGAGAAGCTAGTCGAGGATATAGTCAAGATATTCAAAGCCCCAAGCCAGTAAGGGCCGAGGGTATTCCTATTTCTTTTTCGGGGCTTCGATGCTCGGTCGTCTTTCCATCGGGGCCCCAGAAAAGGGACCTAATTGGGGATTACGAAATCGTGTCCCAAAGGTACATTTCCGGACACTTTCCCCGGAAGACCCATTGCCACAAATAGGCCCTGGGAGCCTTTGCCTTCCCCGAGCCTGCGGCCTCGCAATTCCTATCTCCACACCTCCCGACTGACCTCAAAGGGAAAAGTCGCGCATTGGTCTCGATATTGATTTCCGCCACTTGGCGTGGAGCCAAAGTAAAATGCTGGGGGCGGAGGTCCTCTATCCAACCGAAAGAAGCAAGGCTATTCCATTGGCCTGGGAACCCTCGGAGGGATGGTCTCTGGGCGTCCGCATGGCAAGGCACCAAGCAGGGAAAAAGGTCCATCAATGGGCAACGATAGGCCAGAAACCAATTGTTTGATGAGGATTGCCCTGTTCAACCGGGTGGATTCTTCGCGGGCGTGCGGAGCCCGCCCCTCCAGGGTGGGCTATGCAAGCTAGGATGGCCTTGCGGGGAGGAGCTGGGGACGGCGCGAAGGCCGATTTTCTCGGAGGGACGCGGTCTCCGCGTCCGCAAAGCCCGGCCTGACGCAAACCGATGCACAATACGCTCACGCAAAGGCAAACGGAGGCCTAGTGGCCTACCGGGGGCATGTCTCGGCCAAGCCCAAGGGTTCTTTAACGGGCGTGCGGAGCCCGCCCCTCCAGGGGTGGACAGTCCAAGGGGAGATGGCCTAGCGGGGAAAACCCTAGCATAACGCGGAGGGCGGTTTTCTCGGAGGGACGCGCTCTGCGCGTCCGTCTGGGACGGCCGTCCGGATGCCCGGGCATTTCATTTTGACCCCATGTGTAGGCGAACGCCCTATGGCCTACCGGGGACATGTCTCGGTCAAGCCGGGGCCCTCGTTGCGGGCGTGCGGAGCCCGCCCCTCCGCGGGGGGCAAGCCGAGCTGGGACGGCCTTCCGGGGAAAACCCTGAGATGACGCGAAAGGCGGTTTTCTCGAAGGGACGCGGTCTCCGCGTCCGCATGGCAAGGACGTGCTCAAGCCGAGGCATAACATGATCATCGGGGGCGAACGAACGCCTCGCGGCCTAATGGGGCGCTCTCGCGGTGGAAGCGAAGCCTCCCTTGCGGGCGTGCGGAGCCCGCCCCTCCACTAAACGGCCAAACGGCGACAAAGGGGCTTACTTGGCAAGCCCTGGGATAGGCACAAAGGTAGTTTTCTCGGAGAAGCGCACTCTGTGCGCCCGCATGGTATGGCCGCGCGAATGCCGAGGCCTTCCGTTCTAATCGGATGCGGCCGGGCGGCGCCTGGTCTCCTAGGAGGATATGGTCGGACGAAGCCAAGGCAGTCCTTGCGGTCGTGCAGAGCCCCACCCTTTGAGGGGGCCGACCCCGCGTATATGCCATGGGGCCGAGGCCACGGGATGTTGGTTGGCCCCAATATGGTTTGCGAAAGTGACCAGCTCATTGGGGGTCTCAGTATTGACAAAGGGCCTTTTTCAATATCTTCGGAAAGAACCCGACCTGCCGGAGGGTTGTCGGATTTGATGCTTCGAATGTTTTCTTAGGGCGAGGCTGGCTTCTGGGACGTGGAATTTCTGGCCCGGGTCATTCTCCAAGCCCTATGGGCTTCAGGGACTCAGCCCCCGAATCCCGGGTAAGTTCCGGAACAAGAGGAGCAGCCAGCATCGAGGCTCCAAACGCTCTAGGCTTGCAAAGACAAGTAGCTCTAAGGTTCACAAGACGGCGAAGGGACATCGGGCAGATTGACTTGCGCGCTCCCCCACAGTATGCACTCCATCCTGAGGATCAGGGCAGAGGGCCGCACCTCGATGAGGAGAATGAGCCCTCTCAATGCAAGCCCTCTTCCCTGAGGGTGCCCAGGAATGATCTTGCCCTCTCTCCCCCGCTTCTTCCCATAGCAGAACGTCTCTCATCTGAAAAACTTTACCGGACAAAACCCACGGACAGCGACTGGCTCGAACTCCCGGTGATCCGACGTGACTACCGTAGCGCCTACCCTTTTGGCCAAGGCTGCTGCGTAACAATCGGCCAGAGATATCTGGTATCCGTCCTGCGCGAGCTTCGCCTTCAGAAAGGCCGCGCTCCGGATAAGTGCATCGTCCATCTCTTCGCAGACAACCAGGCCGGTCGATCGAAGGTCCTCCACTGCCTGGCTGGCCACGGCCTCCCCACAATCCCTGGCGAATACATAGTACACCTCTGATATGTTCACGGCGTGAGCTACACAGGTTTGGGACTCATCCACGAAGTACCACTCGATGATGTCCGAGCCTTGTTCGCCGCGAAGAAAGGCGATAAGGGCGCATGCATCTAAAACCACTGGCATGTCAACTCACACTCGTTCGGCGAGCTTCGATCGTGCGTACTCTTCACTGCTCGTGGGGATGAAAGAATACTTTCCTCGCAGGGCACGAATTCTCTCCTCTCGCGTGCCCCATGAGTTGGTTTCCTGAGACAGACGGACCTGGATACGGGGAATGCTCTCCGAGATGGAGGAGACTCCAGGGGGTCGTTCCCAGACCACGGTTTCAGACCGGAAGATCCCTGGAGCGGATACCATTCTGTCCAGCCAAGGCTCAGGCCTTCGATCAAAAGGTAGTCTCGTCCAATTGCTTTCTACGGCTGACGCCCCAACCATTCCATGGCCTCCCGTGCTTGGTCAATCGCCAGGCGCAATGCCTTTCTTGCCATCTCCTCACTGGATTGATACCCGATGCGCTCGTTGTAACAATAGCGGTCATTGCAATCCACCACTATCTGAAGTCCCGTTTCAAGCGCCTGTCCCATGGGCATTGGTGGGACCCCTTGAGAGCTAGATTCCGTCTTGAAGGTCCGGAAGTTGCGTACCACTGTATTAGCGAAAAACGAGTTCTCGACAACCCTAACGGTCTTGAGCTCCAGGTCATGCAGGCCTTGTCTTTCCACAGCAACCCTCAACCGGTCGCACAAGAACTCGAGCAGTTCTTGTTCATCCCCCTGGGAGGGGAGGTTCACCACCAGAGCAACCCCAACAAAGTTAGGCCGCATCTGGAGCATGAACTCGAGTAAACCAAAGATCACAGGGAATGACCCCGTCAGGCACCCTTCCACATGAGCGAGTTGTCGCTTCTGTTGCCGCGAGTAATGGTTTTGAAGAGACAAGCTAACCTGAGAAATGATGAGCTGGCCTGTGCCATCCTTTGCCCCGAAAAGTATGCGGGGCATCTCTGGCTCGAGCTCATCTGGCAGCGGTAATACCGTGGGAGGTAAGAACCTATCCTGAAGGCGCTCCTCGAACTGGAATGCCAGCTGCCTAATGTCGCTTCTCCTCGGAAAGACCGAGGTCAAAATCGCCTGCGCGACATAATAGCCCTCGAACATACGGTCCTGAACTCCCTGTACCATCACTGGCTTTGACTCGTGCCGCTGGCAGCGCTCGTCCTGCAGCCCGGACGCGGTCAAATGTATGACATTCCGGGCCGTTCCTCTAATAACGCGCCCATCCTCCGACCTATCCCCCAAACTATTTGATCCTAATCCATCTGTCAACCCTTGGGCCGCTAGGGGACTAGGTAGGTTGGCGGGGCTCATGTCGCGCGCCGCGAGTGGGAACCCCGGGGGGTCAAGTTTTTCCTTGAGTACCGGTTACCCTCTGGGTAGGCCCGGCAGGGCGTGGGCTCTTAAGAAGAGGAGTCGAGGATGGCGTTGTCACCTAGCGTGTGGGCCTCTATCGCAGCAAGAACGGTGCGGAAAAAGGCATCCGGATAATGCGAGAAGGTCCTCGACCTCGGTGTCGTCAGTTAACGTGACAAGGAGCGCAAAGGGAGCGGGTGGAAGGCCCTGAGGCTCGAGGCCGTCACCACAATCTCGGTCGAGACCAGTGGCGTCCGATCTTTTGGAGCAACTGGCCAACGAGGGGCCGAGCCCATAAGTCCCCAATGGCACGGTTCTTTCAAAGAATTCGCATTTACGATTTCAACTCCGCCCCTCGTCTGAACAAGACCATTGGGGTCTTGTCCCCCAAAACTCGCAGGGCTTGGAGGACCGCTGGCGCTCCCCCGCCTCGGATTTTTTAATGATATCTCCCGGGCCTCCTATCTCTCCGCTTTCCTTTCCGGGCTTACCTCGGGCCCTATCACTCCGGCCGGGACAATCCCTCAGAGCCCCCGGGAACCATTGCCAGTAAGAGGTTTGCGGGAGTGATCGTGGGTCCGGAACGATCCGGCCAAGGACCATATGACCATTTCATTTCGAAGGTATCCCATTCCGATTCCCGCGAAGCGATTCCGGAGAATCCTATTTCCATCCCTCCAAAGCCCTCGTCAGGTACTTCCGGACGGGTTCTCTTTGCAGGTGTTGATGACCAAACTAGTTTCTATAACTTCGTAAGCACCCGTAACAACTTGTGTTTTCACCGCAGCCGCAGTTGCCGCTGACTCTCTTCCTCGCAGCCTCCAGACAAGCCTTAAGCACTTCCTCTTCCTCAAGCCGAGCGACAAGGCCTGCTCCTCCAGGTACGTTGTCGTAGAGAATGATCGGAGGTAGAGGGTATTGCTCACTATGGGCTACCGTCGCGCTCAGGTCGGTGGAGGGCACTTCTAAAACTTCCGCAGCTCCCTCAACCAGAGCGTAGGCAAGAGAGTAGGCAAACCAAACAGCCTCCATGTCCCCATCGGGTTTCGGGTGAAACTGGATTTGCACCACATCGGTCACAAACTCATGCCCAAGAGAGACTTGTTCAAGTGTACCGTTGCAGTCCTGACGATAGGGCGTTTTATGGCGCTTTTCGGGTTTCCTGAATCCTGCACCACATGTGCTGCAGATATAGAATCCCTCTCCACGTCGGCCTTCGCAGAGCACAACCATCAAGCCTGGGGATGCCTTCTTCATCGTGATTAT
>JAPWUY010000144.1 GCA_028275295.1 Thermodesulfobacteriota bacterium
ACCCTTCCGTCCCTGGCCCTAATTCCCATCTCATAGCTCTGAACCCTCTCCCTCTGGTAGAGAAGGTTCATGATCTCCCTCGCCTCCTGGATTCCCCTCACGTAAAGGGAGGATATGTGAGTTCCCAAGAGCTCCTCCTTGGAGTAGCCCAGCATCTCCTCCATCCCCCTGTTCAAGAAGGTTATGTGGCCCTTCAAGTCCGTTGTCACTATTCCGTCCACGGAACTCGCCATCACGTTTTCCAGGAACTCCTTGGTCTCCCTCAGTTCGCGTTCTAGGAGCCGAGTCTTGGTGAGATCCCGAACTATCTCCACGAACCCAGTGACTCGGCCATTGAGATCCTTCATCGCTGTCACGACGGAGTGGGCTGGAAAGCTAGTGCCATCCTTTCTCACGCGCTCCATCTCTATCTCACATACCCCTTCTTCCCTGATCCTCGCAGCAATGTTCTTCTGGATCCCCTTGCGACGCTCATCCTCGGGAATCGTGATGGAGATATTCTTTTTGCCCACCACCTCTTCCTTTTTCCATCCGAAGAGTTCCTCAGCTCCCTTGTTGAACTCCATTATCTCGCCCCCAAAATCAAGGGCGACGATGGCGTAGTGGGTCGCGCTTTCCAGGATGCTGTTGAGAAAGGCTGAGAGCTGCCTGTAGCGCTCTCTGGATTCGGCCAACTCCCTTGTCCTCTCCTCCACCATGTGCTGAAGCTTTGTTGTGTATTGCTGGATCTGGCTGGCCATTCTGTTGAAGGAGAGGGCCAGGAGACCTACCTCGTCCCTCGTCCTCACCTCCACCCTCTGGGAAAGGTCCCCATCCAGCATCCTGGCCGTCACCTGGGTGAGTTCCTCTATCCTTCTGGTCAAAACCTGGGAAAGGCCGAGAGTCAAGGCGAAAACAAGGGGCAAGCTGAGGAGTATGACTCCAATGATGAACCTCTCCGTCTGGTAAAGCGCGGCATAGATTTCCTCCTCGTAAGTCCCGGCTGCTATGATCCAGTCCCACGGGGAAAAGTAAGCGTACTTGGTGATCTTCTGCCTGGGGATGCGTTCACCGAGCTCTGGGTTCATCCAAGGATAACGGATGGTGGCTACCTGGCCCGGGGCCATGGTCTTGGCAACCTGGATCATGGCCCTTATGTAATGGAAACCCTCCGAGTCCTGGGCATCCAATATGCTCTCGCCTTCCTTGGCTGGGTGGACCTTGAGCACCCCTTGACTGTCCATTATGTAAGCATAGCCAGTGTTGCCCACTCTTATGGACTTCACTTGTCCCCTTATGGAGTCCCTGGGCTCTTTTATGGCCACATTGATGGCCCCTATGACCCTTCCTCGGGAGTCCCTCACTGGCTCGTAGAGGGCTATGAACCATTCTTCGAGCACCTTTGTCCTTCCTCTGAAGGCCTGACCCGAAGCAATGGAGACGGCCACATCACTGTCCGAATCCACGATGGTCCCAACTGCCCTCGATTGATCCCTGTCCCTGAGGTTTGTCGCCACCCTCAGAAGGCTCCCATCCTCCATCAAGTGGAATATGGTGCACCATCCCCCTATCATCTCGCCCATTCTGTCCATGATATCCCCATCAAGGTCCAGGGCTTTGTTTCGGACGGTCCATCTGGGGATTTTCACAAAAAGGGCATCTCTCGCCCCCCTCAGGGGCACTAGGAGAGGATTGTCCGAATCCAACTGGACACTGGACTCCTCGCCTAGGAGGAGGGTCCTCACGAGGCGAAGCTTTCGATCCAATTCCTCCTGGACCATCTCCTGTTGGAGGTTGCACATGGAATATATGCTCGTCACGAGATGCTCCAAGTCCTGCTCCGCTGCGTTCCTCAGGGCGGAGTCGAACCGCTTGATGGAAAGGAGGGATACAGCAACTAGGGGCATGAGCACGAGAAGGAGGCTTAGCCCAACGAGTTTGGTCCTTAGACTAAAGTCCTGGAAATTCAAGATCCCCTTCAACGCTGCTCACCTCCACTGAGCGAGTGTCCATGGGTCACGGAGACTCACACGTTGCGAAGACCTCTTCCCTCAAACACCAGGCTTCCCAGATATCGCCTCGCAATTGGCCACCATCTCTCGAAAGTCCATTAAACCACAACAGGCCCTCTTCCGCAAAAAGAAGGGCATTTCCGAGAAATGGCGAACAGACCAGATAGAGCAAGAGATGGGCTTCACCTCCGGATTCGACGAGCCAGTGGACTCGTGCTTAAGACTAGGACCCCTGGGAAGACGGACATGCTGGGTCGAACTCTACGCCTTTATCAGGCCTTTTTCCCTCCACTGGAGGATCTCCCTCTGAACTTCCATCTGGGATTTCCAATCCCCGTCGAGAACGCCCCTTCTTTCCAGCTCCTCCAAATTAGCCACGAAAGAGTCCTCGAGTTTGGGCGGATCCATCCTGAAGACAGGTGTCCCTGGAAGAGGGAGATAGACATGGGCGCGGATCTTGACCCTTCCCATGGCTGCAAGTTGATCCAAGAGCCTAAGGGAAGCCATCCTATCCCCTGGGGTTTCACCCGGAAGGCCGAAGAGCATGTCCACGTGGGCCAGGAAGCCCCAGTTGATCACCTCCCTCACTGCCTTCACCACGTCCTTGACCGTGTGGCCCCTGTGGATCCGCTCGAGGAGGCTATCGCTTCCCGACTGTGCTCCTATGACGATCTTTCGATTCACACAATGTGTGGCTATCAACTGGAGGAACTCGGGCCTTACCCTGTCCGGCCGCACTTCCGAGGGAAAATCTCCCAGGTGGACTCGCTCCATCCCCATATCTCTGCAGAGACGAAGGAGCTCGGCGATGGAGGCCAGTTCCTCCCCTTTTGAGGGATCTCTGTAGGAGAAGGCATCTGGCGCAATGAACCTGGCCACCTTCTTTCCCATGTGGTGGGATGCCTCCAAATATCTCCTCACTGAATGGAGGGGCCTGTGCCTCACGGGCTTTCTGTGGATCCTTGGGGTCAAACAGTAGGCGCAATTGTGGGAGCATCCCCTGGTTATCTCCAAGGGTGCCATGAACCTGAGTCTCCTGGATGCTGGAATGGAGAGTTCAAGGGGACAGGGATCTTCATCTCTCATCACCCTGGGAAGACCCCTGAGGTCCCCTCTCGCCCACTTCTCCGCTACCATTGGGAGGATTCTCTCCCCCTCTCCCACTACCACAATGTCGAATCCCAACTCCAGAGTCCCCGCTGGATCCGCGGTGGGATGGGCCCCTCCAGCGACGAGGAGATCTTCTGGCCCCAGCATGGATCTTATGGAGATTACCTCAGAGCGCACCTCCTTGAGATGGGGGGTCATGAATGAATAGGCCACTATGGTGGGTATCCCCTCTTCTATCTTCCGCGCGAGTTCCTCATGGGATTGGGCTATATCGAGTTGCAGCTCCTCGCCCATAGGGCAGCTCTCCAAGAGGTTGAGAAGAACGGGGAGGGTGTACCTGTTTCCCTCGGTCTGTCTGAAGATGATCCTGGAGCGGTTCATTTCCTGGGTCTTGTCACCTCTCGCCACGCCTCGAAGGTGAACAGAGCGATCCCTGCCCATATGCACCCGAATGTTACCAGGTGATGCCAGCTCAAGGGCTCTCCATAGGCGAATACCCCGAGCAAGAACTGGCAGGTAGGAGCCACATATTGCACTATTCCCAAGGCGCTGAGAGTCAGGGCCTTTGCTGCACGGATGAACCAGAAAAGGGGCAGGGCTGTCACGATTCCGGCTGATGCCAAGAGAGTCGTTGTAAGGGTGTCCACGAGTCCGAAACAGATCTCCGCTTTCGATGCCAGCCAGACCATGTAGAGAAGGGCAAAAGGTGCCATGATTGCCGTCTCGATGAAAAGTCCTTCTAGAGGATCGACGCTCAGCTTCTTCCTCACAAACCCGTAAAGACCGAAGCTCAATGCCAGTACGATGGCTACCCAAGGCACGAGTTTCGTTGCAAGGAGAAGATTTACTGTTCCAGCTGCTGCCAAGAGGACTGCTACCACCTGTGTCCTCCTGAGATTTTCGCCCAGAAATAAGGTCCCCAAAAGGACATTGACCAGCGGATTTATGTAATAGCCCAGGCTCGCTTCCAGGATCCTTCCCTTCTCCACCGCGAAGATGAAAGTGAACCAATTCACCAACACGAGGGAGGAGCTCACAAAGAGGGTGGGAAGGGCCCGGGGCTGTCTCAAGGTCGCAGGCAAATTCCCCCATCTTCCCGAAAGGATGAGGAGGGCTCCTGTCACCGGGGCTGACCAGAAAACCCTGTGGGCCAGGACTTCCATGGCGGGCACGTGGGCCAAGGCCTTGAAATATATGGGAACACATCCCCAGAAGCCAAAGGCCCCCAATGCATAGAGGATACCGCTCTTGCCCTTGCGGCCTTTCCCGCACTCCCCATCGGGCCGATGGGGCCTTCTCTCATCCATACCTTTTCCCCGGAAGGATCTCTACCTTCAGGCCGTCCATGGCCACCTGAGGCCTTACCCCTAGACCCAGGTCCGCGGATATCTTGCTCACAGTCTCTTGCCAATCCTGGTGGCAAAGGGGCTGAGGGTAGGGGAGGCCTGTGGAGGGATCGAGCATTGGGGATTTGGGGGGCACGGCCTTGAGGCCCTTGGGGAATGGGTCGCCGTCCACGAGATACTCGTCGGAGATGTGGACCAGGAAGGCATTCTCGGGATTCCACCTCCTGAGGTAATCCATGGCCCTCTGGAAGCTCATGTGATGAGGCCTGTTCCAAGAAGGCTCGTGAAGCCAATGACTCTGTATGATGGCTGCGTGGAGCTGTCCATCGATGGGAGGATCCTGTGGCAAATCCTCGAAGTCGCTCGTATACAGTATTCGAACCCATCCCAGAGGGGTTCTCTCTTCCAGAACGTAACCCACCGAGCCCTTCGCCACGGGACCGTGATCAGTGGCAAAGGCCTCGACCTTGGTCTCCAGGCCATCCAAGGGCTCTCCGATCCTCGCTATCCTTTTCTCCAAGACGTCTCCCACCAAGTATCCGAAGACCCTCTCCAACCTTGCCCAAGTCTCTTCAGTGGCATAAGTGGGGATGGGCCTCCAGGATTCCTTCTCCATTATTCTCTTGAAGGCCACCAATTCATCCAGTCCGGAGGTATGATCCCCGTGGCTGTGGGTGATGAGGATGGCATCCGGGGAGCGATCCAATCTGCCGTGCAACTGTTTTCTTATATCGGGTCCGCAGTCCACGAGGATCAACTCCCTTGTCTTCACCAAGAGAGAAGTCCTTGTCCTCTCCTCGCCCAGCTTCCTCATGGTGCTGCAGACAGCGCATCTGCACGGAAACTCAGGAAGGCCCCATGCAGAGCCTGTCCCCAAGAAGGTCACCTCCATCTGGTCCATCTCCTACCTTGAATATTTTCCCACAAGCCGCGCCTCGGCCTTTATCCTTCCAGCAATGGCCCTCAGAAGCTGTTCTTTGGATGCGCCAGGTGGCAGATTCACCCTCCCATCCAGGGCGTAGAGCCTGAACAGGTACCTGTGAGGTCTCCCCGGAGATGGACATGGTCCTCCATATCCAATCCTCCCGAAATCGTTCTTCCCTTGGGCTCCGCCCCTGGGCAAGGTCTCGGTGGATGTTATCCCCTCTGGTAGGGAACGGGTCTCTGCTGGCAGGTCGTATACAATCCAGTGAACCCATGTGCCAGAAGGGGCATCCTCGTCCTCCATCAGGAGGGCGAAAGAATTTGTCCCTTCAGGCACTTCGGACCATTCCAGGGGAGGGGAAAGCTCCGGGCCATCACAAGTGTGCCTCTTGGGAATCATCCCCCCATCTTGGAAGGATCTGCTCCTGAGCTCCATAGCTTACCCCC
>JAPWUY010000145.1 GCA_028275295.1 Thermodesulfobacteriota bacterium
GAGGGTGAAGGGCCCACCCTGATCGAGGCAGTGACGTACAGGCTCGGCCCCCACACAACCGCAGATGATCCCACCAAGTACCGATCCGAGGAGGAGGTGGAGGAGTGGAAACCCCTGGACCCTCTCGTGAGGACCAGGCTTTACTTGCGAAATTGCTGTCTGTGGGATGAGGAGATGGAGGAGTCCGTGAGGCTCTATGCCGAGGAGAGGGTGAACAGGTTGGTCAAGGAAGCGGAGAGCTTTCCTGACCCCGCCATCGAGGACATGTTCACCTATACCTTTGCGCAGATGCCCCCGAGCCTGGAGGCCCAAATGCGCGAGTACCGAGAATTCCTCAAAAGCACGGAGCGATGACCCATGGCGAGGCTCACCATTGTTCAGGCGATACAGGCTGCCCTGATGGAGGAGATGGAGAGGGATCCATCGGTCATGGTCCTGGGGGAGGATGTGGGGAGAGAGGGTGGTGTTTTTCGTGCCACTGAGGGCCTTCAGGAGAAGTTCGGGCCTGAGAGGGTGGTGGATACGCCTTTGGCGGAGTCGGGCATAGTGGGTGTGGCCCTGGGACTAGCTCTCAATGGGATGAGGCCCGTTGCTGAGATCCAGTTCGACGGCTTCATGCCCCCTGCTTGGGACCAGATAATCTCCCATGTATCCAGGATTAGGACGCGATCCAGGGGGAGATTCTCCGCCCCCCTGGTCATAAGGATCCCGTACGGAGGCGGGATCCGGGCCCCTGAACACCACTCGGAGGCCACGGAGGCGGTCCTAGTCCACACACCTGGCATAAAGGTCGTATATCCTTCCACCCCTTACGATGCCAAGGGCTTGCTCATCTCGGCCATAAGGGATCCAGACCCTGTCCTTTTCCTCGAGCCCAAGAGAATCTACAGGGCCTTCAGACAGGAGGTGCCCGATGAGCCCTATACGGTTCCCATGGGAGAGGCGAGGAAGGTTAGAGAGGGATCACATGTGACTGTGGTGGCCTGGGGCGCAATGGTCAGAGAGGCAGAGAGGGCATCGGAGATAGCCTCTTCCAAGGGCATAGAGCCGGAGATAATAGATCCGAGAACCCTCTCCCCTCTGGATAGCGAGGCCATCGTGAGATCTGTGAGGAAGACGGGAAGGGCTGTGGTGGTCCATGAGGGCCCTCGCACATGCGGCATGGGAGCCGAGATAGCAGCCCGAATCCAAGAGGAGGCCTTGCTTCATCTGAGGGCACCTGTCGTGAGGGTCACGGGATTCGATACTGTGGTGCCCCTAGCCAAGCTGGAATCTCACTACCTTCCCACCCCAGAGAGGATCTGGAGGGGCATAAGAGAGGTGATGGAATTTTGAGGGCTTGGTTCTGGAATCCCGCAGAGACACCATCCATGAGGGAGAGTGAGACATGGCTGTGGAATTTCGGCTGCCGGATTTGGGAGAGGGTCTAGTAGAGGGGGAGATAGTGAAGTGGCTCGTGACAGTGGGCGACTTCGTCAAGGAGGGAGAGCCTTTCGTCCAGGTGGAGACGGACAAGGCCTTGGTGGAGATTCCCTCTCCCACAACAGGAGTGGTCTTGGCCCTTCTGGCCAAGGAGGGGGACAGGGTAGGTGTGGGAGAGGTGATTGCTATCTTCGGCGAGCCTGGTGAGAAGCCCGCCCATGAGGTGGGCCAGGTAGAGGTGGCGGCCCGGGGCTCGGTGGGAGTTGTGGGGACCCTCGAAGAGGCGCCTCCTGACGAGGAGGCAAAGGGTGAAGGAGAGGTCCTGGCATTGCCCTATGTGAGGAGGCTCGCCAAGGACCTCGGTGTGGATCTGGGCAAGATAAGAGGGAGTGGACCAGGCGGGAGAGTGACGGAGGAAGACGTGAGGCGGGCCTCTTCGTCGGCGCCCAAGCCCAGGGCCGTTCGCAAATACGACTTCTACGGTTACGTGGAGCGCATACCCCTCAAGGGAATGAGGAGGACCATAGCCGAGGCCATGGCCCTCTCGGCCTCGAAGACGGCCCATGTCACGGCAACTGAGGAGTGGGATGCCTCGAGGCTCTTCTCCCTCAGGGAGAGCTTGAGGGAGGCAGCAGCCAAGGAGGGGGTCCGTTTAACCATACTCGCATTTTTGGTGAAGGCCTCGGCCTTGGCCTTGAAGGAACATCCCTTTCTCAATGCGACGATGGATGAGGAGGCCCAGGAGATAGTGCTAAAGAAGTATTACAACATCGGTGTGGCTGTGGATACGGCCGAGGGGCTCATGGTGCCGGTGGTGAAGGGCGTTTTGGAGAAGAGCTTGCTCCAGATAGCCAGAGAGATACAGGAGTTGGCAAAGAAGGCCAGGGACCGAACCATAGATCTGGCTGATCTCAAAGGAGGGACTTTCACCATAACCAACTATGGCGCCATAGGGGGGATCTTGGGAACACCCATCATAAGATACCCCGAGGTCGCTATCCTGGGGGTGGGGAGGGCTGTGGAGAGGCCCATCCGTTCTGGAGGAGGGATCTCTTGGGTCCCCATGCTGCCCGTATCCCTCTCCTTCGACCACAGGGTAGTGGATGGAGCGGAGGCCGCGAGGTTCTTGAGGACCATGGGGGCTCTCATCTCCACCCCGGAGATGCTGCTTCTCCAGTGAGGGCTGGAACATACCTTTTTTGGGGAGCGCGCCAGGGAGGATGGCTCACTTGAAGGCATCTATCCCCGTGAGTTTTTTGCCCACAATTAGGGTGTGGACCGAGTCTGTTCCTTCCAGGGCTGATATGGCCTCCAGGTCGCAGAGATGCCTGATCACGTGGTTGTCGGCAAGTATGCCCCTTGCACCCAGTATATCCCTCGCGGCCCTCGCTACATCCATTGCCATCCTCACGTTGTTTAGCTTGAGGAGGGAGATGTGGGAGTGGTCCGCCTTTCCTTGATCCATGAGGCGGCCGAGTCTCAGGGTGAGGAGCTGGGCCTTTGTTATTTCCAGGGCCATGTTCACGAGCTTCTGTTGGACGAGTTGGTAGGAGGCTATGGGTTTGTCGAATACGTGTCTTCTGGTGGCGAAGGAAAGGGCGGAGTCGTAACAGGCCATAGCAGCCCCCAGGGCACCGCAGGCAACACCGAAGCGGGCCGTGTTGAGGCACTGAAGGGCAGCCCTTAGGCCTCTTGCATGGGGGAGGAGGTTTTCTTCGGGAACGAGGCAGTCATCGAGGTTGATGAGGGCTGTGGGGGAGGTCCTGTACGAGAATTTCCTTCTTATGGGAGTTGCCGTGAAGCCAGGGGTCCAGGTCTCTACCAGGAAGCCCGTTATCTCTCCAGCCATTTTGGCCCAGACGATAGCGAGATGGGCGATGGTTCCGTTTGTGATCCACATCTTGGTACCATTGAGGACAAAGCCCTTCTCCCGGGGGTCGGCTCTGGTGGTCATGGCAGCGGGGTTGGAACCTGCCTCTGGCTCGGAAAGGCAGAAACACCCTATTACCTCCCCCCTGGCCAGTTTGGGAAGCCACTTCTCCTTCTGTGCGGGTGAGCCGAGGGTGTAGATTGTATCCATGACAAGGGAGTTCTGTACCGAGAACATGGCCCTGAGGCCCGCATCGCACCTTCCCAGCTCCTCGCATGCGATGGCGTACTCCACGAAGGACCGTCTTCTGCATCCGTAGCCATCTATGTGGAAGCCCAGAAGCCCTTCCTTGGCCATTTTGGTCATTAGATCAGGGGGAAAGGTCCCCTTGTCGAAATGGTCCGCTACTGCCCCCATGCACTCGTTTTCCACGAAGGAGCGAACCTTTTCCCTGAATTGTTTCTCCTCTTGGGAGAGGAGCTCTTGGGTCATGAACAGGTCTAGCTGTGCCAACTATTTAGCCTCCTCCAGTTGCCGTAGTTGGGATGTTTCCCCCCATGAAAAAGGAAGGGGGGCGACCATGGGATCGCCCCTTGGGTGGAGGGACATCGCACGCGGCCCATGTGCCCCTTTTTGAGATCCGAGCTTCGGCTTGGCGGGTCGTGCGATGTTGGGCGTGCTGGTCTTGCCGAAGCTCTGTCCCTTCTGGGCCACCGCCGACCATTTAGTGGGCAAAGGGTCAAACCCTGGGGATCAAATTTCTTCTCCCTCTTTCCTCCAGGGAAGTGAAATATCCGCCCACGCGCCAGAACCCCCCTTTTTGCTCGCGGGCGTGGACTATCCTCACTACCGCTTGCACGAGAGACTCCTCCACAGCCATGAAGAGGTGGAGGGTATCTCCTGCTTTGGGGCTTTGGTGGAGGAGAATGCTCAACCCCCCCTCGCTTATGTCGAGAGTCTTGGCCATTCCCATGGACCTGGGTGTGGCATCGGAGTCGAACCAGGTGTAGGCAACGAGCTTCTCTTCCTGGAACCTGGGCCATCTCCTTCTTTCATCCGCCTTGCACTGGGGAGAAATTCCGGGCCAGTGGCCTAAACTCGCATTCTGGATCTTCTCTGTGGTTTTGGCTTCCATGGATTCCCCCCCTGCATGGCTCTCCTCGAAACTGTGCCTTACTGAGCTCCGCATTCTGGAGGAAAGGGGATAGAAAGTCAAGAGGAATTTAGCTTAATTAAATACAACTAGGTCTAGTTAACACCAACGAAGGGCCGGTTTTTTCCGTATATTGCGTACAGTTGTCCTCTTGGTCCATTATGTAGTGCCATCCGGGCCCAAATTTTTGGATCCCTTCCTCCTCATCACCTGGATCGTTGGAGCTTCTGCTCGAAAAGCGTCACGGGCCACAGTAGCACCAGGAACCTTCATTGGCCTTGTAGTAGCCTGGACCACTGTCGGAGTGTCCCTTTTCCTTCGTCCCCCTTTTCCCTCAGAGAGGCCAGCCCAAGACCTATGGGGCATCTCCTCGAGAGGTAAAGGCCCTTATCACCCTTCTCCCTCCCCTACGGAATAGCCTGTTACCGGGATCCGAAGGGGGGAATGTTTCGAAAACCTCTTTCAAGCCTCGTTGCTTCGCAAAGAGGCAAGCCCGAAGTCGGCGGCCTTGGGGGCGAGCCTCGAGATGAGGCGAGAGCCGATTTTCTCGGAGGGATGCACCCCGTGCGTCCGCGTGATACGACCCCACGGATGCCGAAGCATTCCATTCCCACCGGACGGGTTGACGATGAGCCGGTGGCCAAGAGGACACATGCCCGAGTCAAACCCAAGCCTTCCCCCGGGCGTGCGGAGCCCGCCCCTCCGCGGGGTGGACGCTCCGAGGTGAGACGGCCTTGCGGGGAAGACCCTGGGATAACGCGGAAAGCGTTTTTCTCGAAGGGACGCGCTCCGCGCGTCCGCATCGTACGGCCGGACGAATGGCAAGCCATGGGGTTGCCACCGGTGCTTTTACGATAAGCCAGTGGCCAAAAGGAGGCGACATATGGGTTGGCGTGATGCCGACATCACGGGCGTGCAGAGCCCGCCCCTCCCAGGGGTGGACCATCCAAGCTGGGATGGCCTAGCGGGGAAAGGCCCGGGGATACGCGAAGGCCGATTTTCTCGGAGGGATGCGCTCTGCGCGTCCGCAAATACGGATCGGATGCGAACCGAGTCATGTCGTGGTTACCGGAGGTAGGCGAAAAGCAGGTGGCCTAATTGGGGGTTGCCTTTTGGTGAAACCCAGTCATTGGTTCGCGGGCGTGCGGAGCCCGCCCCTCCACGGGGGGCAAGCCTCGGTGGGAGGCCTTGCGGGGGAAACCCCGGGACGGCGCGAAAGGCACTTTTCTCGGAGATACTGTGTTGGGTTGTCAAGCCTCCTTGGTTTAGGGAGAGTGGGCTCCCTGGTAATGAAACGCTGGGTTGAAGGGCTGCGCCGACTTGAGAACCCCAATGGCAATGTGAACTAGC
>JAPWUY010000146.1 GCA_028275295.1 Thermodesulfobacteriota bacterium
TGGACAACGCCATTCCCCCTCCGGTGCTTCTGGAGCTGAGCCGAAGCAAGCTCGGTGTGAGATGGTTCGGTTTTTCCAGGATGGAACCCTTGCTAGCAGAGCCCAAGGTGGCCCGGGGCCTGTATGAGTCCGGTTGTCGCATGCTCAAGCTGGGCCTTGAAAGCGGCTCCACGAAGATTCTCCGAATTCTTCGCAAGGGCACAAGGGTTGATGTGGCAAAGAGGGTCCTCTTCGCGCTTCATGAGGCTGGAATAGCCACTTATGTCTATGTGCTCTTGGGAATACCGGGGGAGACCATCGAGGATGCTAGGAAGACAGCTGAGTTCCTCTTGGAAAATCACGAGGCCGTGGATTTCATCCATCCTTCCATCCTCAACCTGCCAAGGCGCGAAAGGGAGCTCCGAGGCCTAAAATTGAGGGAGTTTCCAGGCCGAGGGGAGGAGGATCTCAGCCTCTATGTGGATTTCCATGGTTCGGACGGGATGGACAGAAAAGGGGCGAGGAATTTTCTCAAAAGGGAATTGGAGAGAAACGAACTCCTGAGGGCCCTCATCAAGAGGGATCCCCCATCGTTTGGCTCCAACCACGCCCCTCTATTGGGGAAGAAGGTTCCTTCTGGAAAGCCCTTTGAGCTGTGAATCATGATCTCAGCCAGAAGGTTGAGGGCCGAGATCAAAGGGCCTCGGTGAATGATCCGGGCTAGGTCTCGGGGGAAATGAGGCTTGGGGGTCCAATTGCCATGGGGCTCCCGTACAAGAGGTATGCTTCCAGCTCCAGCATCAATGGCTCGAGGAAAGGCCTTTTGGCGAATCCCAAAAGATGAGCCTCGCACCCACAGTCCGAAGAGCCGAAGCCCCTCACAGGAACAAAAGAGCCTTCTAGCTCCTTTACCTTCGAGGACCATTTGCACTCCAGCCTCTCTTCGCTCTCCCTCACCCAGACCTCCACGGCCATAGCGGGCGGATGAAAAAAGTCTATGTGCCACCTGGGCCTTCTCGGAGCCGAAAGATGCCTCCTCAGCCTCGGCCAGAAGCCCCCTCGTCCGAGGGCACTTCCCACATAGAAGAAAGTCCCCGGAGGAAACTTGACTATGCCGAGTCTTCCAATCCTCAATATGGCTTGCTCCCTGAGCTCGTAGACGACAATGTATGTCCCTCTCTTCCCCGCACACGCCTTCTGGAAATCCGAGATAAGCCCTTCTCCCATCAAAGTCCCCTTGTTCCCTGGAGGGGCATCTCTGAAGAGGACCCTTCTAGCTCCTTCTAGCGCACGGAAAGTCTTCTTGCAACCTGTTGCCCTGCCCTTTATGATTGCCAACGAAAGACGCCCTTCAGGAGATGGATCATGGAGAAGGTTTACAGGACCCATTGTGCGAGGATGGACCACGGCGGATGCGGTCTCCTTGTGACTGTGAAGGATGGCCAGGTGACAAAGGTGGAAGGAGATCCTGATTGTCCAATAAGTTTTGGTTTCGTCTGTCCAAAGGGACTCGCGGCGATAGAGAGGCTTCACCACCCCCACAGACTCACAAGACCCCTTCTCAGGGTGGGCTCCAGGGGAGAGGGGAGGTGGCGAGTCATAGGATGGGATGAGGCCTTGGAGATCCTGTCCAGGAAGATAAGGGAGGTTTCCCAGAGAGAGGGCCCCAACTCCATAGTCTTCGCCCAGGGAGCGCCCAAGGGATTGGAGTTCTGGTTGATGATGAGGCTTGCCAATGTGATTGGCTCCCCCAATGTCGCCGGGATTGGAAACATGTGTCACATGCCCAGGGAAATATCGTCCGTCCTAACATTCGGCTTTTGGCCCGAGGTGGACTACGATCATCCTCCAAGATGCATAGTCCTCTGGGGGAGCAATCTGGATCAGACCAATGAGGAATCCACCATATCGTCGAGGCTCAGAAGGGCATTGGATAGGGGAAGCTCCCTCATCATCGTTGACCCCAGACCCACCAGGATGACGAGCAAGGCTCGCATATGGCTGAGACCGAGACCTGGAACGGATGTTGCCCTGGCCATGGGGATGATGAGGGTGATGGTGGAGGAAGGCCTCGTGGACATGGAATTTGTCAGGAAGTGGACTGTGGGATTCCAGGAGCTTGCCGAGAGGCTCAAGGACTATCCCCTGGAGAGGGTGGAGGAGATCACCTGGGTCCCTGCCCATCTCATAAGGGAGGCGGCCAGGCTTTACTCCAAAGAGAGGCCATCGGCTATCCAGATGGGAAATGCCCTGGAGCACACAACCTCCGCTCACCAAGCATGCAGGGCAGTTGCCTGCCTCATGGCCCTGAGTGGGAACCTGGAGGAGCCTGGAGGCAATGTGAGGCCTTCCCCTCCTGCCTTCATGAGATTGAGGGAGTTCGTGCTGATGGATCGCCTGCCCGAAAGAAGGAAGATGATGCTCAGCGGGAGCTGGAATTTCCATCCACTTCTCGCCACTGTCCCGGCTCAACTCGCAACCAAGGCCTTTCTTGAAGGAGATCCCCATCCCATAAAAATGGCTTATCTTCAAGGAACGAATCCACTTCTGAGCTATCCCGACTCCAACAGGGTGCGAAAGGCCCTGGAGGGCCTTGAATTTCTGGCTGTGGCTGAGATCTTCATGACGCCAACTGCCGCGCTCGCAGATCTTGTGCTCCCTGTGGCCACCCACATGGAGTTCGATGACATTGGAAATTATGGGCTTCCCAAATCCTTCGTTCTAGGGAGGCCAAAGATAGTGGATCCCCCTGGAGAGGCCTGGTCGGATATTCGCATCCTCAATCAGTTGGGAAGAAGGCTCGGTTTCAAGGACGCTTTCTGGGAGGACGAGGCCCAAATTCTCGATGCGGTTCTGTCCCCCTCGGGTCTCACCTATGAGGAGTTCAAGGAAAGACTCATTCTGTGGGGTGAGAGGACATACAGGTCTTACATTCAGCAAGGCTTCAGAACGCCGTCGGGGAAAGTGGAGCTCAGGTGCGATCAGCTCAGGGAGAGGGGATTGGATCCCCTGCCCGGATTTGAGGAGACCACTGAGGCCGCCTCGTCCCCATCCAAGGATTATCCCTTCATCCTCACCAGTGCCAAGAACCCCGTCTTCTTCCATTCGGCATGGAGACAGATCCCCTCCTTGAGAAAGATCTCCCCTGAGCCCTTGTGCGAGATAGCCCCCGAGACAGCTGCTCTTCTGGGAATAGGGGATGGGGAATGGATATGGATAAGAACGGAAAAAGGGAGCATAAGACAGAAGGCCAAGATTGTGCAAGGCCTGGATCCACGGGTGGTGTGTGCCGCTTACGGTTGGTGGTACCCAGAGAGGGGATACGAGACCCTTTTCGGATGGAAAGATGCCAATATCAACGTGCTAACCTGTGACTCCCCTCCCTTCGATCCCTTAGTTGGGAGCGTGAACCTCAGGGGCATCCCCTGCGCTTTGGAGAGGGCACAAGGTGACGGATGATTGTGGAGACCAATCTTCTCGAATTCTCAAGGACCTCCTCTATTCCTCTCGAATCTAGCTCCTCCCAGTGGGCTCCAGCACAAACAACTACGTTCCCACCTAAGGAGGCGGCCAGTCTTTCGGCCGCCTCCTTGACCAAATGGTCCTCCTTGTGGCCCGGATAAGTGAAAACGGAACCAGTGCTGCTTGTCCTCTGGGGATCCCTGAGGCTGGGTCTGGGAAGGGCCATTCCCACTGCACCCACATGGGGTCTATCCCCTCCCCATATGCAGACGACATAGTCCTCTCCCAATTGAAAGACCCTGGCCTTGAGATCGTAACGGCCCCTCCTGGTCCTGAAAAGCCTGCTTGAGCAATCTCCAGCCCTTCGCATCTCTCCTCCTTTGGCCCAAGGACATCTCCTTGGGGTCCAAAAACGTGGCTGAATCCTTCCCATTATTGCCCCGAATTGCACCATCGAGGCAAGGCCCAGATCATGGGGTTGAAAAAGAGATCCGGTTGGGTTACGTTTCCTCTCACTTCCTCTGGAAAGGAATTGCGGAGAGAGGGCGATGCAACTTATAGAGGGTTTGCTCGATATTATCATAGTGGCTCTGCTCCTCAGGCTCCTCATTCGTCCATCCGAAGCGCACTTCAATCCCATCTACGGGCTCCTTTACAGGATAACGGAGCCTCTGCTTGCGCCTTCTCGCTACGTGACCAGAGCCCCGTGGCAGGGGATCCTGCTCACGGTGGTGGTCGTGGCCATCTTCAGGGGGATTCTCAACACCCTAGCTGGCTTCCCGGATCTCCAAGAGGCCGTAGGGAGAAGCTTGCTGGAACTGGTCCAACTGGTATTCCAGGGATACATGGTCCTGTGGTTCGTTGCAATCTTCACTTCCAGCTTTTACACGAATCCCCTGGGGCAGATAATGGGCAGGGCCTTCTTGCCCATCGACTACCTTCTGGGAATTCTCGGGATCCCCAGGCGCAAGATCCTCCCGTATTCCTTCCCTTTGCTCTTGGTCCTCTTCGGCCTCCTAGCTACTATCCTGAGAGGAATTTTCCTGATTGGCGCTTTTCCCTCGGTCAAGCTGTTGGCTGTATCCATTGGAGAGGGACTGCTCCTAGCTGTCGGTCTTTTTCCTTTTCCCGGCTTCTTCTCCATCGTCCTCATCCTGGGGGCCATTCTCAGTTGGTTTTCCCCGGACCCCAGAAATCCCCTGGTTCAAGCGGTCTACGGAATATCGGAGCCTCTTCTCTCCCCCTTCAGAAAGTTCGTGCCTTCCTTTGGGGCCATAGATGTATCCCCCATTGTGGCCCTCCTGGCATTCCAGATCTTGGGCGGCGCCATCCAGAGGCTCATAGTGGAGCTCTTCAGGTTCTTGGGGTGAGAAAAAGGGGGTCCTTTGGGGGATTGCGACCTCGAGGACAGCTTGGCCCTATCTCGAGGGAGAAAGGGAAATGGCTGGAAAAGTCCCCTCGCTGATCCTATCATGGTGAAGATGTGTCCCTGAAAGAAAAAAATGGGGAGGTGCTAGGGATGAGGTCATTTGGGAAGATGTTTTGTTGGGTTACGGTTGTTCTCTTGGCAGCCGGAGGTCCCTCTTGGGCCTTTGGGGCATTGGGAGTCGAGTCCACATCGGTTCAGAAGCTCGAGCTTCCGAGCAAGCCCAGGGATGTGGCTGTTTCCGAGGATGGTCAATGGGTTTTTGTCCTGGGTGAGAAGGAGGTCATGGTCTACAGGGCTGGATCCACAGAACCCCTTGCCAGGATCAATGTCCAGCAGGGGTTCGATAGACTGGTTTACTCAGGTGTTCACCAGGCCCTCATCCTGACGAGCCAAGAGTCCAAATCCATGGAGGTCCTGAGGCTCGAGTTCATTCAGGATGTGGCCATAGATGGTCATCCCTTCAGGGGACCGGAGAACGCCCGAGTGACCATCGCTGTCTTCGATGATTACCAGTGCCCTTACTGCGCCAGATTGGAGCCCCAATTGAAACAAGTGCTCCAAAAATATCCAAATGATGTGAAGCTCGTGATAAAGCAGTTCCCCCTTCAGAGCCATCCTCAAGCCATGCCAGCTGCCAAGGCTGCTCTCGCTGCCCACAGACAGGGCAAATTTTGGGAGTTCCACGAAATGCTCTTCGAGAAGCAAAAAGAGCTCAACGACGCGAAGATAAACGAGATAGCTCAGTCCCTCGGGCTGGACATGGAAAAGTTCCAAAACGACGTTAAGGATCCAGCCATACAGGAGATGATCAACAAGGACATCCAGAACGGCTATCAGGTACAGGTAAGAGGCACCCCTACGATCTTCGTAAACGGGAAACTTGTCCGAAGGCCGGATTTCACTGGGATAGTCCA
>JAPWUY010000147.1 GCA_028275295.1 Thermodesulfobacteriota bacterium
GCATCCCTATTTTCTTGTCCTGGTCGTCCAAGTCCGTGAGTCTCAATTGCCAGATGAGGTAATCGGTCAGGTTGCTCGGCTGAGATAGGGTCTGCTCCAGCGAGGGCCTATCCTCATCATCCTCGTATTGCGGGACCTCGTAGTAAGGGGTGGTGTTATAGTCCCAAGGTATCTTCTCCAGGGGGATCTCCTTGGAGGGGGAGAATGCAAAGACCTCCTGCGCCCCTGCCAATGGCCCTTCCCACTCCTCCTCTGGAAGCCCCAACACCTCTTCCAGGACCGGATTTTCCCTGAGCTCTATCTGGATGGCATTGGTCAGCTCCAGCCTGGGCATTTGGAGGATCTTGAGAGCCTGCTGGAGCTGGGGGGTCATTATCAGCTGCTGGGTCAACCTAAGCTGCTGTTTTATCTCTAAGGCCATACCGAAAGGACGCTCCACAAGGATCTCGGAAAATCCTCCAACGAGCTACACTTTTTGACCCTCCCTGGGGCCCGATGGACCCATTGGGGTCCAAGAAAACCCTGATCTATCGAAGGGTCTTTGGACACCCCTTGAAGCTCTCGGCCCAAGGAGGCCCAGCTTCGAATTATAACATAACCACTCACTCCCCACAAAACAGCCCTACCCATCCTCCAGATCCCCACGGACAAGGCCCGTAGCCTCAAATCCCCTTCCCATCCTCCTCATTTGTCGAGCAAGACCATAAAAGAAAAAAATTTACCACGGGCTCTCCCTTTGGGGGAGAAATGTCCTTCGGGATTCTCCTTGCCCCAATCAACCAACCTCATCCTTCTCGAGATCCAAGATCAGCGCCACTTCGTCACACTCGGGAAATTTTATGCAGTGAATACAATCTGCCCATACCTTCTGGGGCAGTTCTGCCTTGTCGACTTTCCTGAAGCCCATCCTCTCGAAGTACGAGGGCACGTAAGTAAGGACAAAGACCCTCTTCACTCCCATCTCCTTGCCTTCCTCCAGGGCAGCCCGTGCCAGGTGTGCCCCTATGCCCTTTCTTCTGAAGGACTCCAGGACACAGAAAGACCTGAGCTCCGCTAGATCCTCCCAGACCATATGGAGGGCACAGACCCCCACCAGGTGACCGTCCTCCTCCCACACGTGGAACTCTCTTATGTGAGCATATATGTCCCAGAGGGGACGGGGAAGCAGCAACCCTTGGGCTGCATGAATTTCCAGTAGCCTGTGGATCTCTTTTGCGTCCCAGACCTTGGCTTTTCTCAGCTGGCCCACCCTTCCCCCCGAGCTCTCTCCAGAAGCTCCTTGGCGTGCTCCCTGGCCTTGGAGCTAGTCCCCTTGCCTCCCAACATCCTGGAAAGCTCCTCGATCCTCTCATCCATATCCAGGGGCTCCACTACTGTCACAGTCCTGCCCCCTTTGACCCTCTTGCTGACCCTGAGATGATGATCCGCAAAGCAGGCCACCTGGGGAAGGTGTGTCACGCAAAGCACTTGATGAGATCGAGCGATGTGGGCCAATTTCTCTCCCAGGGCCCGGGCCACACCTCCACCTATTCCCGAGTCTATCTCGTCGAAAATGAGTGTTGGAACCCTGTCTGCATCGGCCAAGACTTTCTTCATGGCCAACATTATCCTGGAGAGCTCACCCCCAGAGGCTATCCTCCAAAGGGGCCTGGGCTCTTCCCCCAGATTCATGGAGAGCAAAAACTCCACCTGGTCCATTCCCCGCGGATCAGCCAGCCACTTTCCTTCTGCAAGAGGGATCCCTTCCTGGAGAGGCTTCACCGATACCTCAAGCCGCGGATGCTCCACCCCCAGATCCCTGAGCTCCCTTTCGACTCCCCTCGCGAGAAGCGCACCCGCTTTCATCCTCTCGGATCTCAAATTCTCCCCAGCAAGGACCAGCTCCTCTTCCTTGGCTCTCAACCTTTCTCGGATCTTCTCTAGAGCCTCTTGGGCGCTCTCCCATTGGAGGAGCCTGGTCTGAAGCTCCTCTGCGAGCCCGAGAAGACCGGGCACATCCAGTCTGTACTTCCTCTTAAGCCTCCTTATGGTCTCGAGCCTCTCTTCTATGGCGAGAAGCCTCTGGGGATCCCAGTTTATTTCCTTGCAATGGGACCTCACATTCCTTAGGGTCTCCTCCAACTGGACCTTGATGACCTCCAGGCTCTCCGCTATTTCTCCCATGAAAGATGCGAAACGGGAGGCTTCCCTCATTTCCCTCAAAGCCATCTGGAGTCTCTCCAGGGCTGAACCCCTCTCCCCGTAAAGGGAGTCCTCGCATCTCATGAGGATCTCCCTTATCCTCTGAGAGTTGGCGAGGATCCTCATTTCCTCATCGAGTGCTTCCTCCTCTCCCGGCGAAAGCCTGGCATCTGCGATCTCCTTGAGCTGGAACTCCCACAATTCCCTTTTCATCTGCATCTCTTCCGCAGAGGCCTCGGCCTTGGCCAGAAGGGATCTGAGTTCCACAAATTCCTTCCACTTCTCCTCCCAGCTTCTCCTCAACCCCATGAGCCTGCCGTGTTCATCGAGGAGATCGAGATGTCTTTCGGGCTGGAGGAGATCCTGGTGCTCGTGCTGGCCGTATATGTTCACCTGACATCGGCCAAAATGGGCCATCAGTGAGATGGGCGACAGTTGGCCGTTCACGTAGGCCTTGCCTTTTCCGCTCCTCAGCACTACCCTCCGGAGGATGAGTTCTTCCTGGTGCGGTTGGATGCCCCTCTTTAGCATTTCCTCTCTTGTCTTGGCGTCCTCGACCCTGAAAAGGGCTTCCACCTGTGCCTCATCAGCCCCCTGCCTGATGAGATCCATTGAAGCCTTAGCTCCCAAAAGGAGCTGTATGGCTCCTATCAAGATGGATTTTCCGGCCCCGGTCTCTCCTGTGAGGACATTGAATCCTGGAGCGAACTCCACGGTAAGATCCTCGATTATGGCCAAATTGGAAATGTGGACAAGCTCTAGCATTTCCAAATGTCTTTTAGTTCTTGGTGGCGGATCAATGGCTGAAAGCGACTGAACGTCTCATCCTCAACAAATTCCTCTCCCCTCGCCTCCCTTTTCACCTCTCCCCCCATTTGAGCTTGCTCCTCAAGACCTCGTAGAATGTCCTGTGGGGAGATTTTATCAGAGAGACCTTGTGGGGACTCGTTCTCACCCTGAGGTGGTCGCCCTCCTCCACCCTGTATCCCACCTGACCGTCGAAGGTGAGGAACACTTCCCCATCCACTGATCCCACGGAGACCCCTATGGTCCTATCCTCTGGCAGAATCAGTGGACGATTTGTGAGAGTGTGGGGACAGATGGGGGTCAGTATGATGCAACCTAGGGACGGGTGCACGATGGGTCCCCCCGCTGAAAGGTTGTAGGCTGTGGATCCAGCTGGGCTGCTTATGATGAGGCCATCGGCTTTGAACGTCGTGAGATAATGGTCATCGATGTGTGTTTCCAGATCGATGATGCGGGCCAGAGCCCCCTTGTTCACGACTACGTCGTTGAGCACATGATGTCTCGTGACCTCCTCGCCTCCCCTTAATACCGTGGCCTCGAGCATAGCCCTCTTTATGACCGTGGTCTTCCCTTTCAAGACAAGCTCCATGACCTGGTATAGCTCATCGAGGGCCACTTCAGTGAGAAATCCCAGTCCCCCTGCATTCACCCCGAGTATTGGTACCCCGCTTTCCGCAACCAGCCTCGCAGCGCTGAGAAGGGTCCCATCTCCACCTAGAACAACGAGAAGATCCACCCCTCGAGCCAGCTCTTCCCTCGGCGCCCTGGGGATCATCTCCGAGGCCGTAGCGAGATCCTCCTCCAGCACACACTCCACGCCTCTGGCCTCGAGCCAATGGAAGAGCTCGCAAGCCGTCTGGACAACCTTGCCCATCCTCTTCTTGCCCACTATGCCCACAGCCTTCACATCCACTTCCTTTCCTCCTCTGGCCGTTACCTTGTTTATCATAGCAGTAAATGGAGTGTCAAAGGAGCCTTGACCCTCGGCCCTTTACACAACAAAATCGAGGGAAAAGCAGCTTCGATGGAAGGGCGAGTGAAATCCATACTCCAGAGAGCTTTCAGGGTATATCCAGAGGAGTGGAAGCTCCTTATGTGGGTGACCCTCATCCAGCTCACCATGAGGGTGAGTTCGGTCCTGGTGAACAATTATTCCCAAACAACCTTCCTCAAGAGGTTCGGAGTTGAGAATCTTCCCACGGTCTTCGTTGTGGAGTCGGTGCTCACCTTTTTGGTAATAAACGCTGTGGGAATGCTAATGAGCAGGTTCTCGACCCTCCCAGTGTTCTCGGCTCTACTTCTCTTTTTCGGAGCGAGCGTGGGCGCAATCCGTCTCTTGATACCCTTGGACATACCTGTCCTTTACGCGATTCTCTTCATCCTGAAGAGTCAGGCCATAGAGACCCTTCCCATTCTGTACTGGGACCTCCTCAACGATCTCTTCACAACAAGGCAGTCCAAGAGACTTTTCACCTTGGTTACAGCAGGAGGTATCCTGGGCACTACCGTGGGAAGCATAATGACTGGCAAGGTGGCCAAATGGATAGGAGTGGACAATGTCCTCTGGGTATTCGTTGTTGGAATGGTTGTCGCGGCCACCCTGAACTCCTCTACTCAGTTGGTACTGGGAGCACCTATAGAGCCCCGAACTGAGAAGGCGAGAAAGAGGCCCAGACACGGTCTCAAGACCACACTCAAGGAGGCACTCGCATATTCCAAGGAGTCCCCGTTTCTCATTTACATGGTTCTCCTTGTGGGTGTACCGAACCTCGTCCTCCCCATCCTCACGTACCAGTTCAATGTGGTGGTGGATATCACCTATGGCACGGAGCAAGAGACCCTCAACTTCTTGGGAATATTCAGGGGAGCCTCCAATGCGTTCATCTTCGCGGCTCTCCTTTTCTCTGGAAGGATTCTCAGCAGATGGGGCATCCCCAACAGCCTGCTCGTCCACCCAATCAATTATCTTTTGGCCTTTTCCGTGCTCCTTTTCAGGTTCGATATTCTCTCGGCCATTTATGCCAGGTTCACAACCGAGACCTTCAAGACGACCCTCAACAATCCTGCTCGAGCTGTGCTTTACAACTTCTTCCCCCAGAGGATGAGGTCCTTGGTGAGGGTTTTCCTGAGGGGGACAGTGGTGAGGGCTGCGGACCTCGCTGGGTCTGGACTTCTCATGGCCATTCGAGGAGTGGTGGAGCCTCGTCTGCTATCACTGGTTGCAATTCCGTTCGTGGCGGTCTGGGTCCTCACCTCTTTTTTGGTCAAGAGAAATTACCCGAGGATGCTGGTCAAGGTCCTGTTGGAAAAGCAGATCGATTGGGAGAGATTGGAGGCCGTGGATGCGAAGACCCTTGCTGGGGATGAACTCAGCATATCGGCCCTGAGGAGAGGGCTGAGGGAGGGGAACGAGGAGGTCGTGCTCCTTTGCGCGGAGGTGCTCTCTTATATCAAGCCGCCCGGATGGAAGGAGGAGATCTTGGAGGTCCTCCCCCAAAAATCTCAAGGGACGAGGGAGAGGCTTTTGGATCTCATCATGAAGGAGGCCAGAGAAGATGAGCTCTTTCCAGTCCTCATGGAACTGGCAAAGTCAGAGGACCCGACTCTGGTGGCCCTCGCCCTTCACGGGATCAGGAGGATGAATCCCCTCATGGGCAGGGAGCTCTTCCAGGGATTGCTCGATCACCCCAATAGGGAGATAAGGGTGGGGGCAATGGCTGGAATCCTCCATGGGAACGATGAGGACTCCAGAATTATGTGCCAGGAAAGACTCAG
>JAPWUY010000148.1 GCA_028275295.1 Thermodesulfobacteriota bacterium
TTGCCAAGGCTACGAGCGCCTCGAGAATCGCATTTGGGGACAATCCATTAGCCATGAGAGTTACCAAATCCTCGTCTCCATTTGCCAGGGCCTCTGAGAAATGGAGATTCACGATCTCTCTTGCCATCTCCTTCACCAAAAGGCCATCTGCGTCCACGGTCACGTTGGGGTGAAGACCTGCTTCCAGCGGAAACCGTCTGAGCAAGGCCAGGCAAAATGCGTGGATAGTCTGGATACTGAGACGGTCCAAGTTGACGAGAAGGGCCCTGGCCCTCCTTGAACGGATCTCGTGGTCAGAGGGGAGCACCTCTCCATCCACCCCCTCTGGCACCGATCCACTTACCAGCTTGGTGAAGGCCTCGGCTATCCTAGATGCCATTTCCGCCGCGGCTGCCTCAGTGAAAGTTATTGCCACGATCCTGCTCAGCACCCTGGATGCTATCTCATCATCGAGGGAGTGACCCTTCTCTCGAGAAAAAGCCACCTTTCTCCCCAGTTCGCCCTCGGCTTTCTCCCAACCTTGCCCCAAGCACCAGGCCACAACCCTGGCCGTGAGGATCGTTGTCTTGCCTGTCCCAGCTCCAGCCTCTAGCACAAGGGGGAGGGAAAAATCCCTCTGGACTTGGGCCCTTGCCTTCCTATCCTGTTGGGCTAATTCATCCTTGCGTTCTCGCGAGGTCATCAGGTCTTCTACCCCTTTTTGGAAGCCTTCTGTCGAAGAGACCAAAGGGAGGAGAATGTTCTTACCAGCTCATCGTCCGCAGTGGTCGAGGATTCTCTCGCAACCTTGAGAATTCTCGCCTTGAACCCACTGTCATCTTTGGAGCAGGCCAGAAAAAGATCGCAATTTCGACAAATTCTGTTCTCCTTTTCCTCTTGGCCTTCAGGAATAACCAGTCGTGGGAAAAAGATTCCGTTTCGCCAGGCTCGGTGCAAGACCCCCACTGCCTTCTGGAAGGAGCTTATGAGCTCCTGGTCATTTGAAGTTGCCCGGTATTCCCTGATGGCCTTGGGGTCCAAGTCAGGGTTCAGAAAAATGTACCTTCCCACAACCTCCTTTCCAGGACATTGGGCCAAGGCATAGGCCACGGCCTGGAGAAACTTTCCTTGTGCTACCTGGTCGGCAAACTCCTCTTGAGCCTTTTCCCCGTCCTTCCTGTCGTAGATCGGTTGTCCGGTCTTGTAATCCGTCAGGATGAGCTGACCACCGCTGAGATCAGCCCTGTCTGCCCTGAATCTTAGGGCCATCCCTTCTTCCCCGTTCCTCGCTTTCACTGCCCCCTCCAATTCCACACCCAGCACATGGATCTCGCCCCCCATTTTTCCCCATTCCAGCTCCATGGCCATGTCCAGATAGGGTCTCACCCTCTTCACCAATGCATCCAGGAGCAAGGGAAACGAGCCTCCCGTCTCCAGGAGGAGTTCTTGGGCTTTGCTTCTCAAGATTTCCTCCAGCTCCTCCGGAGTTGGCCAAGGGACCCTTATGGGATCTCTCTCCACTGCCACCTTTACTTCCTTGGAGAGTTCGCCTCCTCCTTTGGCAACCACAAGCCCCTCTAGGACCTTGTGGACCAAGATACCTATTTGGGCCCGGGTTATCTCTCCCATTGCCTCAAAGGGGTCTTGTGGGGCTTCTACTCGCAATATCTGTTGGAGGAAGGTCAACCAGGGACAACCTGCCATTTTCTCCAGTGTCGTCACATAGAGGGTGGAACCTCTCGGGTCGCCTCCTTCTACGGGCGCCCCCAAAAAGCCCATATAAGGTCCAGGCCTTGAGGCCTTGGGGGTCCTGAGATCTGGATCGAGTTCATTGAGGATCCTGAGGCGGGCTTTTGCTGCGGCCTCTTTCGGGAAAAGGGCCTCGGAGCCATAGTTTTCCTCCATTGCCAAGGAGAGAAGAGCTCCCATCATCGCCCTTCCTCCTCTCGTTCCCACCATTTTTGCCCTCTGAGTCGCGGGGATCAGGCACTTTCCTTGGAGCTCATGGAGGATCCCGCTTGCCTCGATGATCTCCAATCCTTGAGCTAATCTGAGCCTCTCCAAGAAAGGCGATGGGGCCATGGCCTTTCCATCATCATCCGCGGAGAGAAACGATAGGGTCACATTGGGGCTAGAGGAAACGAGCTGCGCAAAAAGATAGTTCTCCTCATCGAAACCACGCTCCTTTATGGGGATGTCTGGGAGAACCGTGGAGATGGAGTACCTGATGGAATCGGGCAGGATTGGATCCTCTGTTATGACCCTCGGAAAGAGATTTCTATTGAGGCCCAGTAAGAAAAGGTGCTCGAAGGTCCTGGATCTGGCCTCCATCACATCCAAAACTTGCACTCCCCCTCCCTTACCGCCCAAGGGAGGTGAGTGGAGGTTGCTAATTTCCTGGGCCATGAGGAGGAGAAATTCCTCTTGATTCAAAGCCAGGCTCCCAGGCGCTCCTTCCTGGATAGCACTCAAGGCCTCCCGAACGATAGAAAAGGGCTTCTCTTCCTTCTTCCAACCCAACTGCTCGGTGAGAAACCTCTCCACTATTTCCGAGTGCTTTTCAGCAGAGCCAGCAACTTGTGACCACTCGTCGAGAAATTCCACAACCTCCTTGGCTTTTTGGATCGTCTTCTCGAGGTCGGAAATGGCCAGGAATTTTCTTTCGCGCCTGGAGCCTTCCTCCCCCTCTTCGAGGCCAGAAGTGAACGGGAGGGGGTAGCCCCGTTGCCACTTCTCGGATATCTTGCCCATGTTGAGAACGGCGACATCCCCGAGACGCGGGGCTCCCAAACACTTTAGCCCGAGGATCAATTTTTCCTTGAGCAACGCTCCCGGGCCACCTCCCCCGAAACGGAGAAGTTCGAGCCACGAGTCCGTAGGGCACTCGCGCTTCCTTCTGAAAAGCTCCAGAAAACCGTTCATGATCCTCCACGTGGGGTCTTTGATGGAGCAGGATGATACGCCCGAGAAAGGGATCGCCAATCTCGAGAGATGGCATCTCAAGAAGTGAGAGTACGGCTCGAGCTGCCTTGTGACCACACCTATCTTCTCGGGTTTACATCCAGAGAGAATGAGCTGCTGGATAAGTGTGGCGACGAGAAAACATTCCTCCTCCTGCCCATTGGCCCTGAATACCCTGAGATTTGGCCTCTGGGGCTCTGCCTGAATCCTCTCCATCCTTGCATGGGGAGAAAGCCTATCCAGGAGCCTCTGGGTGAATCTGCAACCTGAGGCCTCATCCGTCCACTCCCCAGGCTGGGCTGGGTGGTCCACTATGAGGGTGCATGGCGTTACCTTGAGGAGGACTTCCAGGAAATCCAAGGCCAGGCCCGTCGCATCCGCGAATCCATGGACGAAAATGGCTGCTGTAGGAAGAACATCCGGGATCTTTCCGAGGGTGTCTTTGGCCTTCTGGAACAAAGAGGATTTAAGTCCCAGATCTAGCCTCTCCATCTCTTCCAATGTTTTGGCAGCCACATTGAAAATCGCCTTGGCCCGCAAAAGAGTCTTATCTCCGTCCCCGAATTGGGTGTGTTGTTCAAGAAGGTCTTCCAATGCCTCCACATGGGCTGGATCCATCCCTGCCTCAATGAGGTCCACCACTGTCCCCACAACTGCTCCCATTCCCTCTTCCAATGGGCGGAGTTCCCGGGCCAGATCCTCTTCCTCCTCAGCAGCTCTCCTTATCAGAATCTCCACAATAGCGCTTTCTCTAGGGGCCTTCTTGCCAGCTCTTTGGAGGATTTCGGATGCGAGGCCGTACAGGGTCTGGATCTTGACTCCAGCTAAGCCCTTTGCGATATGGCTCACGAGAGTTGCTGCCACATGGTCCCTGAGGCTTCTCGATGGCACCACTATGCGGAGGGGTCTCCCTAAAGAGGCGAGATCCCCTTTGGCTTTCTCCGTCCATTTCCTCACCTCTTCCATGAGGAACTCCTCCGCCTTCCTAGCTCCTGGAGCGATCAGGATCCGAGATGGGACGGCCTGCAAGGAAGACCTCCTGGTGCACGATTAGATTTTGGCTCAGCTGATTTTCCATCCTCGCCACCCAAGGAGTCAATCCCGGATCCATTGGAGGGGGTCCTCCCACGGCCTGCCCAGCGAGGGGAGAAACCTCCTCCACATGCTCGCCAAGGAAAACTCGGGTTCCACCGTAAGCGACCTCAGCTAGGCTATCAGCCCCTCGTATGCTTCCTTCTCTTGGTGAAATGCCTCAAGTTGCGTTAGGTCTCTCCGGACGGACAGAATGCACCCCCGAAGACCACCCTCCGGGTTATCTCATTGAGTTTCCCACGCAAGGCCGTCCTAGCTTGGAAACCCCCCGCGGAGGGGCGGGCTCCGCACGCCCGCAGGGAAGGCTTGCGCTTGATCGGAGCTTCTCCCTATTAGCCCCCAGGCGTTCGTTTGCCCCCGATGATTATGTCATGCCTCGATTTGCGTCCGGCCCGTAATCGCGGACGCACAGAGTGCGTCCCTCCGAGAAAACCGCCCTGCGCGTCATCTCAGGGTTTTCCCCGCTAGGTCATCCCGGCTGAGCTTTTCCCCGTGGAGGGGCGGGCTCCGCACGCCCGCTAGGGAGACTTTGCCTCCACCGGGGGATTGCCCCGTTAGGCCACCAGGCGTTCATTTGCCCCCGATGATTATGTTATGTCCCGGCTTGCGTCCGGCCCGTAATCGCGGACGCACAAAGTGCGTCCCTCCGAGAAAACCGCCCTGCGCGTCATCTCAGGGTTTTCCCCGCTAGGTCATCCCGGCTGAGCTTTCCCCCGCGGAGGGGCGGGCTCCGCACGCCCGCTAGGGAGGCTTTGCCTCCACCGGGGGATTGCCCCATTAGGCCACCAGGCGTTCGTTTGCCCCCCGTCGACTATGTTGTGCCTCGGCTTGCGTCTGGCCCGTAATCTCGGACGCACAGAGTGCGCCCCTCCGAGAAAACGGCCCTGCGCGTCATCTCAGGGTTTTCCCCGCTAGGTCATCCCCGCTGAGCTTTCCCCCGTGGAGGGGCGGGCTCCGCACGCCCGCTAGGGAGGCTTTGCCTCCACCGGGGGATTGCCCCATTAGGCCCCCAGGCGTTCGTTTGCCCCCGATGATTATGTTATGCCTCGATTTGCATCCGGCCCGTAATCGCGGACGCACAGAGTGCGTCCCTCCGAGAAAACCGCCCTGCGCGTCATCTCAGGGTTTTCCCCGCTAGGCCATCTCCCCTTGGATCCTCCACGCCTTGGAGGGGCGGGCTCTGCACGCCCGGTAGGGAGGCCTAGCCCCCTCCTCGTGCATTCCCATTAAACCACAGGCCTCTCGCCTAACCACCGGCGGTAATGAAAGTCCTTGCCATCCGTAAGGCGTCGCAATGCGGCCGCGGAGACCGCGTCCCTTCGAGAAAACGGCCTTCAGCTTGCGCGCAAAGCCGTCCCTGCGGGCAACCCACACGATTGGCGCGCGATCCCTCTTTAGGCTCCAAGGCCGGGAAACCCTCTGACGCGCACCCTCTGGGCCGAGGAGAGCCATGTGCCTCCCAAGTAAGAAGCACTTTTAGCTGAGGGAAAAATGCCCGATTTGACAAAGGGCCCTCTCGTCCTACAATTAAAAGGGTTCTCTAGACGGGATCTGGGAAGCCATGAAAGACGGGCCGGAGAAGGCGCTGGGGAAGATGTGATTGCCCCCTAGGCTCATTCTTGGGCTTGCAAGAACTCCATGACTTCAAAGTACGAGGGAGGAGAAGATGTTCTCGATGCCGAAGGTG
>JAPWUY010000231.1 GCA_028275295.1 Thermodesulfobacteriota bacterium
TCGGGATTGCCACTGCCTTGGCCCCTGCGGGTACCTGGGTTGCCGTGACAGGGGAGCTCGAGCCCAGTATTTTGGTGCTCGTGGGCTCTGTGGCCATGTGGGTTTGCGGTTTCGACATTTTATATGCTTGTCAAGATGTGGAGTTCGACAGGGATCACGGACTTTTCTCCTTGCCTGCACGTCTCGGGATAGGCCGTGCCCTCTGGGTGGCGAGGGTCTGCCATCTGCTCAGCTTCCTGGGCTTCCTCTGGATCAAGGAGCTCTTCGGGCTGGGAGTAATCTACCTGTGTGGGGTGGGGGCAATCGGGGTCCTCTTCGTAGTGGAACACTCCCTGGTGTCGGAAAAGGACCTATCCAGAATAAATGACGCCTTCTTCACGGTAAACGGTGTGGTGAGTGTCCTGTACTTTGTCGCCCTAGTCGGGGACCTCATCTGGGGTTAGGGAGGAAGGCTTGGGTCCTCTTTGGAAGATTCGGCTCGCCCCGGATGTCTCGAGTCCGGAGGCAAATCTCGCTCAAAGGGCGTTGGAAAAAGGGACCGTCGAGGAAAACAGAATCCTCCAGTCCCACTCCAGGGTGAAGAAATTTTTCAAGGTAGAGGCTGGTTCGAGCTCTCTGTTTATAAAGCTCAGGGAGTATCCCACCTGGCCGAGGAGGCTTGCAAGATGGTTCACGAAGACCAAGGAGGAGAGGGAGTTCAGGAATTACCTTCTTTTGAGAAGAGCGCAGGTGCCCTGTCCCAGGCCCATATGCTCTGGGAGAAAGGGGCGGGTCTTTCCCGCAGCCAGTGCCCTTGTGACCGTCTTTCTCGAGAACACAAGGCCTCTGCGAGAAGTTTGGCTCAGAGAGTTCAGGGAGGAGCATCTCTCTGCCCTGGTCGCCCTCCTGGAGCGACTCGCAAGGGCAAGGGCAATAGTGCAGGATCTCCAATGGAACAATCTCCTTCTGGAGGAAAGGGGGGGAGAGGCTGTTCTCTATCTGGTCGATCCTCTCCATCTCGCGACCTGGAAAGGAAGGGGAGATCCCTCCTTGGAGAGGAGCATAGAGTGGTTCCTCGCCTTCATGAGCAAGGAGGGAGCTGAAAGTGATTTGGTGAGATACGTGAGGGAAAGGCTCGGTGGAGCCGGCTTCCCCGTATCCCGCTTGTCAGTCGGTTTCGGAAACCCCAGTTCGCATCTTGCCAAATGGGCCTGTAGTCGAGGCTTTTGCCCCGAGCAAAGGGGTGAGGGTCAGCCCCTCTCCCTAGGGCCTGAGGCCAAAGGTGGGAGCAGAGGCTGAGGAACCATGGGAGGAGATGAGTCCCACAGGTACTTGAAGGCACTATGGGCGGACCCCAAGGAGGCCTTGGCATACAGGGAAAAAAGGTTCACATCGTCTAGGAGATGGAGGTGGACGGATGCTCGAGAAAAGGCCATAGTGGCCGAGTTTCTTTCCCTTGCGCCCCCTGGATCCGTGGGCATAGATGTGCCTTGCGGAACAGGAAGGTTTTTCTCAGTGTACAGGAGTCGCAACCTCGACTGGGTAGGGGTGGATGCGTCCCTTGCCATGGCCAGGCTATCCAGGGAAGAGGGGCCAAAGGTCGTTGTGGGAGATGCGGCAGAGCTCCCTTTCAAGGCCGGTTCCTTCTATTTTTGCACTTGCATAAGGCTCCTTCACAGGATCAGGGATCCTAGGATCAGGGTAAGAATTCTCCGGGAACTCGCTAGAGTCTGCAGAGGACCAATCCTCGTCACTTACTACCTCCGTTGGAACCTGAGGGGAATAAGGAGGTGGATCAGAAAGAGACCCTCGGGTCTTTCCATGAAGGAGGTCCGCTCGGACGCTATGGTAGCTGGCCTCACCATTCGGAAGGCAAAGCCCTTGAGGCGTCTCACCCAGCAGCAGTGGTTCTTCCTCATGATCAAGGAGGATTCCTGAAGATCCAGTCGCATCCTCGGCCCCTGGATCACCTTCCCCTCAATTCCTCCAATACCTTGGAAGCCACCTCCAAGAAGGCCTTTCTAGATGGAGAATCCGGCCTCCCCACAACAAGGGGCAGCCCGGCGTCGCACAGCTGGACCATCTCCGGATCCAAGGGAATGCTCCCCAGAAACGGGACACCGAGTTCCCTTGCCGCCTTCTCTCCTCCCCCTTTCTTGAAGAGGTCTATTGTTTTGCCGCAGTGGGGACAAGTCATCCCGCTCATGTTTTCCACTATCCCCAGAACTGGAACCCCCAATTTTTGGCTGAACATGACCGCCTTTCTCGAATCCAGGATGGCCACATCCTGAGGGGTTGTGACTATTATGGAGCCATCCATCTGGCCCAAGAGCTTGGCCACACTCAGGGGCTCATCTCCTGTGCCTGGTGGAAGGTCAACTATCATCACGTCGATCTCTCCCCAGTGGACCCCTTCCACGAATCTTCGGAGCAAATTGTGCTTCATGGGACCTCGCCAAACAAAGGGTGCATCTGAATCACCGGATAAGAAGGCTACCGAGACCACCTTCAGATTCTCCATGGCCTCGATGGGCTCGAGCCCGGAGGATGCTGCAGCAAGCCTTCTGCCCTCGAGGCCCAACATCTTGGGAATGTTTGGGCCGTGGATGTCTGCATCCATGAGCCCCACCTTCACCCCCATGGTAGCGAATGCCACAGCGAGGTTGCTGGATACCGTGCTCTTCCCCACCCCACCTTTTCCGCTCATGACCATGAGGCCCCTTCTAATGGTCGACATACTCCCGGAGGGACAGGATTTGGTATCTTCCCTGGCCTCATTACATCCTTCCCTCAATTTGCAGAGTGCGCATCTGGGGTTTTGGGTGGATCCTCCCTCCATGGGGCCCTCCTATGTTTTCGGCTACAATCAGTTTCCCCCAAGACCGTTTTTCAGACAAGCTTCTTTCTCGGCGGGTCATGGCATGAATCTCGGGCCTACGCGGAAGTCAAGGAAAAGGGCACGGAACGGGGTCAGGACTTCAACGGAGAGAAGGTCTCAAGGCGCTTCAATGCCCTCAGTGGCCCAGAAACTTCTTTCTCAGTTCCTCCTTCTCCTGAGGGGTGAGCTTTTCGGGCTCCTTGAGTTTCTGTCTCAGGCGGAGCTGGTCCTCCCTGGGAAGGCTCTTCCACTGCTCGAACCTTCTCTTGTAAAGCTCCCTTTCCTGGGGTGGGAGGCTTTTCCACTGCTCGAATCTCTGAATTATGTCGTGTCTCCTCTCAGGGGGCATGGAGCGAAATTCTCTGAGCCTCTCCTGGAGCCTTGCCTTATCTTCAGGGGTGAGCCTGGATCTTGTCCCAGAACTTCTGTCATGTGGGGGCGGTGGTAAGTTCCTTGGAATAGAAGGAGGCTCGCGAAGAACAGGGGGTCTATCCTGAGGATCCCTCCTCTGATCCGATAGGGTCTTGTAAGGCGCGCCAGTCCCGTCCCGGTCCCACTGGGCAGCCGCCTCCTTCCCCACCAAAGGGAAAAAGGCCAGGGCTCCACCCAGGAAAATCGAGCCAAGGAGGGCCACTTTAGAGGGCCATTTTGCCTGGATCCCCCTTTTTTTCCGGTACCTTTCAATTGGGACAGAGTTCGGCCTCATCCCGGTTTATTCCTCACATCTTGGCTTCCTCTCTATCTATCAGTTGCACAAGCTTTTGCACCAGATCCATCTCTTGGAGGAGCTCCATCTCCTCGAAGAGCTCCGAGTTCTCGGCCAGAAATTGGTCCTCGGATCCTCCCAAAGGCCTTCCCCCTCCTCCTTGTCCCTGGAGATATTGCCACGCCACAACCCCGATTGCCAGACACAATGTGAAGGCCACTGCCAGGCCAGGAGAGGGGATCCTGCTCCAGGCAATCCATCTCCTCTCGCTCGATCTCCCTATGCTCTCCATAATGGAGGTGGTGAGCCTCCTCTTGTCATATCCCTCTGGGCAGGTCTGCCTCCACTCCCTCTCCACCTTGCCAAGGAGGGCCTTCAACCTCTCCCTTTCCCTCGAGCACCGAGGACATCGCTTCAGATGCTCTTCCCACTCCTTGTCTCCTGAAGGAAGCTCTCCGTATACGTCCATCACCATGGTCTCTCGGAACTTGGAGCACTCATCCTTCATGGTCATATCTCCCCTCTCAGACCCAATCTTTGAGGACCTCTTGGAGCTTGTGGGTGGCCCTGAAGAGGTGACTTTTGACAGTTCCCTCTGCAGCTCCCATGATCTCGGCAATTTCCTTCAAGCTCATCCCCTCTATTACCTTCAACTGAAGGGCCATTCTCTGGCGGGGCGGAAGCTCCTTCAAGGCCCTTTTTATGTCCCGCGTGAGCCTTTTTTCGCTCAGAACCGCCATGGGATCTCTGCCAGGAGCGGTATCGGGCTGGACCTCCAGTTCGTCTGTCTCATCATCATCCTGGGACTTCTGCCTTCTGAAGGAAAAGAGATTCTCCCACTTGAGCCTTTTCCTCCTGCCGTCCAAGCAAGTATTGACCACTATCCTGAAAAACCAGGTATAGAAGGAGGAGTCCCCTCGGAAGTTCTTTATGTTCTTGAAGGCCCGCAGAAAGGCCTCTTGGGTCAAATCTTGAGCCTCCTCGGTAT
>JAPWUY010000149.1 GCA_028275295.1 Thermodesulfobacteriota bacterium
CACCACCATCATCATCACGGCAGAAAGGGGATCTATGAGGAACCCGATGGGCACGTTTAGGCCACCCGAGAGCATCCAGGTGTATACATTGACGCTCACAGAGCGCTTGTCAGGAGGAAGTTCCAAGAGCTCCAAAAATATCAGGAAAGACACGAGGAAGGATACCCCCACAGCCCCAGAAGCTATGGGTCCCGTGAGACTTATCCTCGTGAACCTTCCCAGAAGCCCATGGATGAAGAATCCCAAAAGAGGACAGAAGGGGACCAACCACACATATTCCATCATGGACAAAATCCTCCTCGCCGCTCGCTATGCCCAATCCCGAACATCAGGAAATCCTCTTCACCATGGAAGAGAACCATCGCAACTACCCCTTGAGAAGGTTTATCTCGTCGATTCGCACCGTTTGCCTGCTCCTGAAGACCACGACTATTATCGCCAGTCCTACTGCCACCTCAGCAGCCGCAACAGTCATCACGAAAAAGACAAAGACCTGTCCGTCGAGGGCCTGGAGATAACGGGAGAAAGCTATGAATGCCAGGTTCACGGCATTGAGCATGAGCTCTATGCACATGAATATCACTATGGCATTCCTCCTCACGAAGACCCCTATCACCCCCAAGGTGAAAAGCGCGGCTGACAGAACCAGGTAATGGGACAATCCAACCATTGCTCACCTCCCCAAATGGGACCCCTTTCACATCCTCTTCATGGCGAAAAATACCGCCCCCACTATGGCAGCCAGGAGCAAGACCGATGCAACCTCGAAGGGGAGAAGATAGTCCGTGAAAAGGAGCCTGGCGATCCAAACCGTGTTGCCCAGCTCCTGGACCTTTTCAGGAGGAAAGGTCCCTTTGACCACAGGGAGCGCCTGCATGAGCCAGACAGGTGCAAGAAGCAAGAAAACCACCACAGCTGCAAATCCCCCAAGCCACCTCCTGAACTTGTTTCCCCTTCCCTCTATGGCCTCCTCCTCCTCGAGATTGAGGAGCATTATGACAAAGAGGAAGAGAACCATTATTGCCCCAGCGTAGACCAGGACCTGTATCATGGCCACGAACTCGGCCCCCAAAATCAGATAGAGCCCGGCCAAGCAGAAGAAGGTGAAGATCAGGGCCACTGCGTTGTGAACGGGCTTTCTCAAAAAGATCACGAAGAAAGAGGATATGAGCGCCAGTCCTCCGAACAGGTAGAAGAAAAGGGCCTCCATCTCCCGCAACACCCCCTCGCTTTTACTCGAACCTCCAAGACCACCTTTATCCTCATCCCCTTGGGGGACGCATCATCTCCTCGAGACCCAGGATCAAGGACTCCCTAGTGGGGCCGTCCAGCTCGTAATGGGTGGTCATTCCTATGGCATTCACTGGACATGCCTCGACGCAGAATCCACAGAAGATACACCTTCCCAGGTCTATCTCGTACCTCCGGGGGTACTGATCCCCTTTCTCGTCCTGGATTCCCACTATCTTTATGCAACGGGAGGGACAGACAGTTGCGCAAAGCATGCACACCACACATTTGGGGCGGCCATCCTCCCTCTGGTACATGATATGTCTTGCCCTGTAACGGGGATAAGGCTCCCACCTCTCCTCAGGGTATTGAATCGTCACAGCAGGTGCGAACAGGTGCTTGAGGGTCACTCCAAGTCCTTTTATGAGCGGCTTTATCATGGTCCGGTCCTCTTGATCAGTGTGTCCTTCTCCTCAGGCCTTCCCCCCGAGATAAAGGCTGTATATTACAGCCGTTGCCACCACATTGACCAGAGATGCTGGAAGGAGCACCTTCCAGCCAAAGTGCATGAGCTTATCGTACCTCAGCCTGGGATACGTTCCCCTGATCCAGATGAAGAAGAAGAGCATGAAGAACACCTTCGCCGAAAACCACACGAAGGGTGGGAGAATCGGCCCCTGCCATCCACCGAGGAAGAGGGTGGTGACCAAGGAGCTGAGAAGGAGAAGGTGTCCGTACTCGGCCAGGTAGAACATCCCGAATTTCATGGAACTGTATTCGGTCTGGTACCCAGCCACGAGCTCGTTCTCGCACTCGACGAAGTCGAAGGGCGTCCTGCACACCTCTGCAGACCCCGCAATGAGGAATATGAGGAAAGCGAGAGGCTGTCTGAAGCAATTCCACTTCCATATCCAGTCTTGATCCTCCACTATCTTGACCAGACTCAAGCTTCCAGTGAGGAGCAGCACCCCAACGACGCTCATTCCCAGGGCCAGCTCGTAGCTTATCATCTGGGCAGAGGCCCTCGTTGCACCTAGCAGAGAATACTTGTTGTTGGAGGCCCATCCTCCCAGGACAACTCCGTAAACCGAAAGGGACGAGATGGCGAAGATGAAGAGAATTCCCGTGTCTATGTCCGCAAGGATTCCTTTGCCCAGATCGAATTGATCCAATGGGATACCGAGGAAGCTCTCCCCCACTATGCCCTTTCCAAAGGGGACAACCGCGAAAGGCAGGAGGGCACAGACCATCACCACCGCAGGGGCGAGAAGGTAGAGCACCTTGTCAGCCCCTGCAACGGTTATCTCCTCCTTGAAAAGGAGCTTGATTCCGTCAGCTAGCGGCTGGAGCAGACCCCAAGGACCCACCCTGTTGGGTCCGAGCCTCACCTGAAGAAATGCAAGGACCTTCCTTTCCATGAGGGTTATGTAAGCTATGGCGGTCATGATCACGCCTAGGGCCAGAAGGACCTTGATTATCACAAGCACAATGGCTCCCAGTGTCACCATCTCTTTCCCCTCTTCAGCTTTTGTCCCCTCTCCGCTCCACTTTTCAGCGGAAGCTTCCCTCTAGACTCTCTCCAGTCTCACCCTCACTGGCTGCAATTCCCAATCCAAAATGGCATTGAGGGGCCTGTCCACGAAGTGATGGGCCACCTGCACCACCTTCCTAGGCCCCCTGTACCTCACCTTGACCACGGCCTCCACTTCTCCCCTGGGGGAGACCAACTTGACCCTCTCGCCCTCCCTCAGCCCGTGGTCCTTGGCATCATCGATGTGGAGGAGGGCCGTGGGTTCAGGGCAAACCTCCATCAGGCTGGGACTCCAAGTACTGAAGGTCCCGGAGTGGAACCATCTGGCCTGAGGATGGAGCACAAAGGGATATATGGCAGGATCCCCTTTCTCTGACGGGCCTTTCCAGGCCCCGAGCTCGAGGCGAGCCTTTCCATGGGGAAACTCCTCCTCGTAGAGCACGGGAGTCCCCTCGAGATCCCCATTCCCTTTGAGGGGCCAAGGAACACCCTCCCCAGGAAGCCTCTCTAGACGGCACCCTCTGTAGATTTCCACTGCCCGAGCGATCTCCTCCCAGGCCTCAGCCGCAGTGGTGAACGGAAGCGGGGTGTTCATCCTCTTTGCCAACTCGGATATTATCCACAGGTCACCTTTGGCCTGTCCTGGGGGTCTCACAACGGGCTCGAGCCTCTGGATCCTCCTGTCCACACTCGTGAAGCTCCCTTCCTTTTCCGCGAAGATGGCCGCCGGGAGGACCACCTTTGCCATCTTGGCCGTCTCGCTCATGAAGGCGTCCTGGACCACGAGAAAATCCACCTTCCCCAAGGACTCGGCCACCCAAGCCCTTTCGGGATATGTCCCAATGGGGTTCTCCGCCACTACATAGAGGGACGCTATGGATCCGTTTCTGCAACCTTCCAATATCCCCCTTGCATCGAGTCCCTTCCCCTGAGGGATAGGGAGCTGCCACAGCTCCTGGAAAAACTTCCTTGCCTCGGGGTCATCCGCCTCCTTGAAGCCAGGCAGGAATTCGGGAATGAGGCCCATGTCCAGTGCCCCTTGACTGTTGGCCTTCTCTCCATAGAGATGAAGGCCACAGCCCTTCTTCCCCACTTTCCCCGCCAACACAGCGAGGCAAGCCGCTGCCCTCGAGACATCTGCCTGATCTCCCACCGATAGGGTCTCGAGGGACATGAGTATACAGGCCCTCTGGGCTTGAGCGTAAGCGCGGGCGGCCTCCTTTATATCCGCCAAGGCACATCCAGTCACATCGGCGACGGTCGCTGGATCGCAGCTCATGAGGGCCACCTGCAACTCCTCGAAGCCCTGGACCCTGGTCTCCACCATGGCCCTATCCCAGAGCCCCTCGTCCAGGATCACCCTCATCATTCCCCTGAGGAAAAACCCCTCTGTGCCAGGCCTCACGTAAATGGCCTTGGCTCCCATGAGATCGCAGAAGGAGGTGTGGACGTGGTCCACCACTATCACTTTGGCCTTTTTCCGGCCCGAGGCGAGCACCACCTGATTCTTGGCAATGGGATGAGTTTCCTTGAAATTTCCCCCCACTGCCAGGATCACGTCCGCTTCCCTTATGTCCCTTATGGGATTGGTTGCAGCCGGCCAGCCGAGCACGGGCATGAGGCCGGATACCAGTCCCCTATAAGCCAATCCAGCAGCATGGTCGATGTGAGGTGTGGTGAGAGTTCCCCTGGCAAATCTCTGGAGAGCATAGGCCTCCTCGTTTGTGAGCCTGGCTGAACCCAGGACCCCTATAGCCTCGCCTCCCTTGTGCCTCTTTATCTCGTCCCATTTTGATGCCACGATCTCCAGGGCCCTTTCCCACTCCACCTCCACGAAGCCATCGCCATCCCTCAAAAGCGGCCTGGTGAGTCTCTTTTCACTGTGGACTATGGGCCATCCGAAGCGGCCCTTCACACACAGATTCCCCTCATTGGTTCCGAGCTCGTACTGGGAGGAGGCCCTCACGATCCTCCCTTCCTTGGTCTCCATCACCACCACGCATCCCAGACCGCAGAAGCCGCACACGGTGGGAACCTTGCGGACCTCCCAGTTTCTCACCACAGGCCCCATGTGTTTGGCCACCATGGCACCAACCGGGCATGCTGAGACACACTGGCCGCAGAATTCGCAATCCAGGGGTCTACCGAAATCCGTGCTTATCTCTGTCCTTATTCCCCTGTTCACGAAAGAGATCTCATTGACACCCTGGACCTCATTGCAGATACGGACACAACAGCCACATAGTATGCACCTTGTCATGTCCCTCTTGATGAAATGGCTCTTGAGGTCCACCGAGCCCTTGGGTTCCTCCCTGGCAAAGGGTATCTTGTCCACGCCGTACTCGAAGACCAGCTTCTGGAGCTCGCACGCTCCTGCTGCCTCGCACACAGGACAATCCAGGGGGTGATGCCTCAGGAGGAGCTGGAGCTGAAGCCTTCGCGCCTCTATGACCGCTGGGGTGTTGGTCAAGACCTCCATACCATTCCTGGCAGGGTTGAAACATGCGGGTATGAGGCCCCTTCTCCCCTTCAACTCCACCACACACATTCGGCAGGCGCCAAAGGGTATCAGCCGCTTGTCGTGGCACAGAGTGGGAATCCTGACCCCAGCCTTCTCTGCAGCCTCCAGGATGGTGGCTCCCCTCTCCACACTCACCTCGATTCCGTCAATGGTCAATGTGATCATCGGTCCCGTTCCCTGACAGTGCTATTCTTGGGTGTTTTGGCTTCCATCACTCTATGGCATCGAATCTGCAATTGGCTATACAGGTCTTGCACCTGGTGCACTTTTCCTTGTTGATCCTGGCTACCTGCTTCTTCTCCCACTCTATTGCCTGAACAGGGCAATTCCTGAAACAGATCCCGCACATCTTGCATTTCTCAGG
>JAPWUY010000151.1 GCA_028275295.1 Thermodesulfobacteriota bacterium
TGGAGGAGTTTCTCCGAGAAGCTGATTGTCAGATGGAGCAATTGCGCCTTTGGGTCAAATCTTGGAAGCGCGAAGAAGCGAGGAGAGTGGCCCATACCCTGAAAGGGGCCTCTGGAAATGTGGGGGCCATGGTTCTGAGGGAGCGAGCATCGAGGCTCGAAGAGGCCATAAAGAAAGAGGACATGAAAGAAGCCCAAGGGGCCCTAAAGGCTCTCGAGGAGGCCTGGGACGAGTTCTTGAACTTCCTTGGAAAACAAACCTAGCCTGAACTGTTCTACAAATCCCATGAGTTTTGGGGATCAAGCCCCAAACTCCCCCGGCACTGGGCCTCTCGGGATGCGAATGGAGACCACATCCGGAGCCAAGAATAGGAGCCTTTCCGGGATAGGTTCGCCTCTCCAAACCCGTCCATGGGCCCAATAGGCTCGAGCCTCAGAGCATGTGGGATGGAAGACTACCTTGGGCAAGGAGGCTAGCCGGATTTTTGACCCAAGGGTTAAAATGCCTCCCATGTATGTGGAAGAGGATACGGAAGAGCAGAAAGCCAAAGAGAAGGGGCTAGGGTCTCCGAAAGAGGCTTGCCAGGAGTCCGGTTCTCCTAGCACGAAGGTTTTGCTCAAGTTCTTCGTCCCTCTAGCCCTTCAAGCAACCTCCCAGAGCCTGACCTATCCCCTCGTCGCCATAGTGGCCTCTAGGGGGGAAGCTGGTCCAGCTGGCCTCGCTGGCTTAGCCCAATCCAACATGGTGATGTTTCTTCTCTCGATGCTGGGTGCCGGGGTTCCTTCAGCCGGTATGGTCTTTGGTCGGACGAGGGAGGGATGGAAGGCCTTTTTTCGAATGAACGCTACCTTGGGTCTTCTTGTCTGCGGTCTTCAGGGTCTCCTCTCCATTCCCCCAATTTCCTCGGCATTGTTCGGTGGCCTCATCGGTCTTCCTCCGACAATAGAGCACGCGGCAAAGACTTCCCTGGCTGGAACCATCGTCCTCCAATTTCTGTTCTATCTCAGGAATCCTTACCAGGTAGCCCTTCTGGTCGCCAGGGAATCGGGCAAGGCAAGTGCGGCAACCCTGATGAGAATCGCCCTCACGGGATTGCTCACCGTGGTCTTTTCTCTTGCAGGGTGGGTTGGTGTCGGGCCAGCAGTCATTTGTCTCAGCCTGCCAGTTCTGGTGGAAGTTTGGGCATCTGCGATTCTCGCTCGTCCATACATCCAGAAGCTGGAAAGGGGGGACAGCTCGGTTCCAGGGATTTCCCAGATGGTCCAATTCGTGATGCCCCTTTCGGCAGGTGGGCTGATCTTGGCCCTTTCGGGCCCCCTGCTCGGGGCTTTCATGGCGAGGGCTCCAGAACCCGAAAGGACATTGCCCGTATACTACCTGGCAATGGGGCTTACAAGTCCCATGGCCTTCAGCGCCTCGAGGATTCAGAGCGTGGTCCTGGCCTTCGCACCCCAGAGGCTGGGGGGCCGGCAGTTGAGTTCTTTCGCCTTCAAAGTGGGACTTGTCCTCGGGATGATACCCCTGTTTTTCATCCTGCCTCCCCTGGCTGAAATCTACTATGTATCCCTCCAGAAGCTTCCCACGGCGGACCTTCCAAGGCTGAGGGTAACTGCCCTCGTTCTCGCCGCAGTTCCCATCTTTGTGGCCCTGAGATCCGAAAAGGAAGGAATGGCGGCATGGCTTAGGAGGCCTGGCACTGTGCTGTGGGGGCAGGTGGCCCATGTCTTTGCCCTAGTATCCCTTTGCCTTTTGGCCCTCCAGATGGGCCTGCCAGGTCATCTCATTGGTCCCCTGGGACTTATCTCCGGAAACATATGTTCGAGATCCACCATCCACTGGCTTCTTTCCAAAAGGGCTCAGGTCTCAGGAAGGGGAGAGGCAGAGAAGTCGAAGGTGGACCTCAGCCATGGCACAGGATAGACTCTAGGGAGACAGGACCTTCGAGACTTCAGAGAAAGGAGACGAGATCCGTGGCAAAGCTTCTCCACATTCAGGCATCGCCGAGGGACAGGTCCCATTCGAGGGCAGTGGCCAGGGCATTTCTCGAGGAGTATCTGGCTTCCCATCCAGGAGATACAGTGGAGACCCTGGATCTATTCAGGATTGAGCTTCCTCCCTTTGACGGTCTAGTTCTGCAAGCCAAATACAACATCCTCCACGGCCAGCCCCACACAGACGATGAAATTGCTGCCTGGAAAAGGGTGGAGGAGGTGATAGAGCACTTCAAATCCGCTGATAAATACCTTTGGTCTCTTCCCATGTGGAATTTCACGATCCCGTACAAGCTCAAACACTATCTGGACATAATCGTGCAGCCCACTTATACCTTCGCCCATTCGAGAGAAGCGGGTTACAAGGGACTCGTAACGGGCAAGCCAGCCCTGCTCATCTGCGCCAGGGGAGGCGAGTACGGGGGGGGAGGTGAAGCTGGATCGATGGACTTTCAGAGGACTTACATGGAATTGATACTCCGCTTCATGGGATTCGAGGAGATAAAGGTCATCCTGGTGGAGCCAACCCTGGCTGGGGGCGCTCAGGGGGCGAAAGAGGCGAGGGAGAGGGCAATTGTCGAGGCGAGAAGAATGGCTTTGGAGTTCTGACCCTTCCCTCGGCGTTCCTTTTGGCCGAGAACCGGGAAGCCGGGCCTTCCCACCATAGGGCCCCTCGGCAGGATAGGAGGGGCTAGAAATTCATTGACAAGAGAGGCCACTTCAGCCAAAGTTCTATTAGCGCACACCAGGGCTTGGAGGACAGGACTTTGGGCTCGCTCGGGAGGGAGCATTGAGGATCAAATTGAGGGGGATTTACAGCCTGGCATTGGCCAGACTGGTCATGGATGCTGGCCACGAAATCGTGGATCCTACTTCCGAGGTCGCGCGAGTGCTGGGCCTCACCCAAGGAGTTCTGCCCGAAGAGATCTTGGTCCAGGACCGGTACACATTGCACGGTGTGGACCTGATAGGCGAGTCCGAGAAGGTTTGGGAAATTTTGCGTCTCTTTCAACTGAGACTTTTCGATACAGTGTTGGTGAGACTCGATCCCGACGAAGAGATGGACGGCTGGGTCAGGGCGACGGTGGAATTCCCAGGAGCCTCAAAGGCTCACTTGGATAGGATTCGTGGAACCATGGTGCCAACGGTGGACAAGCATCACCGGTTAAAGATCGTTGATCCCAAGGCAGTGTCCAAATTCGAGCAGGCTATCAGAGATGGGTCATCTGGCTCCGGCGGCCAGGAAGATCTTTTCCAGGAACTCGTGATGGGGGCCCTGGCCAGAGGGGGATCGGTCAGGCTCGAGCATGTGCGGGTTGGCTCGAGGCCGCCTAGGCCCAGGGAAGCAGTGTTGCTTGAGGTTACCTCCAATGGCTTCGTGGCCAAAAGGAGGCTCAGCCCTGGATGGTACGATGGTCTGGATATGCCCATAGAAGAGGGTGACTACGCCATAACAGAGGTTAGGGAAGGGGCTTGGTCCGTGAGGCATGTGTATTATTCCGCCTCTGGGGTGCTCAAAGGCGAGTATCACAACATAAACACACCGGTGGAGCTATATCCTTATGGAGCCAGGTATGTGGACCTGGAAGTGGATGTGGTGAAAAGACCGGGTGAACCACCGTTTGTGGTGGACAGGGAGAGATTGGAGCTTTTGGCCAGGCAAGGGTACGTTTCGGAGGAGCTCAAAAGGAAAGCTCTCGACACAGCAAACGGGATAATGGAGAGACTGAGCTCTTGAGAGTCCATCCCGTCTCATGGAGCCTGAGGCACCATCTCCCTTGCTCATCCAATTCTCGGACCTCCTCCTACGGGATTTGCCTCCAGGGCCCATCTTGGACCTCGCAGGCGGAGCTGGCCGAAATGCGTTGTGGCTCGCCCAAAAGGGGGCTAGGGTCGTATGCTGCGATAGGTCTCGGGAAGCCCTGAGCTGTGCTCAGAAGAAGGCTCAGACCTTGGGCATTTCCATGGAGACCTGGGAAGTGGATCTGGAGGTCCCAGGGACCAATCCCCTTCCCGAGGATGGATTTAGCGGTGTGATTGTCTTCAGATACCTCTACAGACCTCTAATCCCGTGCATCAAGAAGGCCATAAAACCCGGTGGAATTCTCATCTACGAGACCTTCACCGTGGAGCAGAGGAGATTTGGCAAGCCCCGCAATCCAGACCATTTGCTCGAGCCAGGAGAGCTCCTGGGATGGTTTTCCCATTGGATCGTCATCCACTATTTCGAGGGAATCCTCCCGGATCCTCCTAGGGCTATGGCCCAACTTGTCTCCCGAAAGCCCCATGTGGCATTTGGACCCCTTCCGGTTCCCAAGGATGAATGAGTTTCCTGGCTCACCCATCCAGAGTCAGTCCCCAAGGCAAATTCCCAGATCTCTAGCTGTCTGGACCGTATCTGAATCGAGAGGCACCCTTTTCATCCTCTCCACAGCCATCTTCAGGGGAACCGGGACCATGCCGGGAGGGTTGTTCGCCACCATCACCCCTGAGAGACCCTCCTCTATGAAGCGAACCGCAGCTGCTCCGAATCTCGTCGCCAAGAGCCTATCGAAGGTCGTGGGAGACCCCCCCCTTTGCAAGTGGCCCAAGACCAGTGACCTCGTATCTTTGCCCGTCCTGGCCCTTATCTCCCTCGCCACGTTCTCCCCCACACCCCCCAAGAGCACCTGATCTCTTCCTGGTTCTGTGCTCGTCTTCGCCGTGATTGTGCCTCCTATGGGAGCCGCGCCCTCTGCCACTACCACTATGCCGTATTTCCTCCCATTGAGCTCGTTTTCCATAAGACGCCTGCAGACTTTGTCCATGTCGAAGGGAATCTCCGGAATCAGGATCACGTCCGCAGAGCCGGCTATCCCGCTGTGCAGGGCTATCCAGCCAGCATACCTTCCCATGACCTCGACCACCATCACCCTCTCGTGAGCAGAGGCTGTGGAGTGAAGCTTATCTATGGCATCTGTGGCAGTGGATACCGCTGTATCGAAGCCGAATGTGACCATGGTGGCAGAGAGGTCATTGTCAATGGTCTTGGGGACTCCAATTACAGGGATACCCTTCTCGTAGAAACGCTGTGCAATTGCTAGACTCCCATCTCCTCCGACGGCAATGAGGTAATCGAGCCCGAGCCTCCTGAAATTGGAGATTATCTTGTCCGAGACATCCCTCTTCTCCAGTTCTCCCGTGACGGTCTCCACCACGAGCTCGAAGGGATTGGCCTTGTTGGTCGTGCCCAATATGGTTCCTCCGAGGGCTGTGATATTGGCCACCATCTCTGGAGTGAGCCTCACCAATTGATCCGTGTCCAGAAGGCCCTCGTAGCCGTTCCTGCTCCCGTATACCTCCCATCCCCTCTGATAGGCTGAGAGGACGACAGCCCTTATCACTGCATTTAGGCCAGGGGCATCTCCCCCTCCAGTGTTTATCACTATCCTCAGCTTCCTGGGCATCCCTCAATCCCCCTCCCATGAAATCGGGACAACTAGCCTGTCCCCGCTCCATCCCCACTTATTTATCGGCTGAAATGAGAGAATACTTTACTCTGGACTCGAGGCAAAGCCCCATGAGGGGGAAAGGGTTTAGCTCGCATCTTTCACGATCAGAGGCCAGTGAGGCCCAGCCCACACCCTTTGAGGGAG
>JAPWUY010000152.1 GCA_028275295.1 Thermodesulfobacteriota bacterium
GTAGTACTCCTTGACCAGGGTCTCGTACTCGGGGACCCTCTCGTACGCTGGATGCTCTGGGTCCAAGAACCTCCAGAAGCCATGGTGCATCCTATCGGGTCCTATCTCCACAGCTATGAGGAGGTCCCACTCCCATCTCTCCATGAAGTGGCGGACCAGGCGAAACCTGTTTCGGGTCATTTCCGTGACTTTCCTGGCAAGGTGCTCCTTTTCCAGGTGCCTGAAATTGGGGACGTCTATCTCATAATCCGGGCAGAGCCTCCCTATCTCCTCCTTGAGCTCGGGTGGATAGGTGAAACGAGCCCCCTCATGGGGGGCCATGAACCCGGATACGAGGGCCCCCTTCAATGGCATCGGAGGATACGTCTGGGGGACCCCTATGACCACGGAACGGAGTCTCCTTCTGGAAAGGATGGTCCACAACCATGGCGCACGCACACTCGTGGAATCGGCCAGGGCCAAAGGGCCATAGGATCGATCCCTTCTATTCCTGAATCCATAGCAGCCGAGCTCCCCCGGATCCTTTCCCGTGAACATGGAGGTCCAGGCAGGGATGGTGATGGGCGGATCCGTGCTCCTGAGGCGGCCGTGGAGGCCACTGGATGCCAGCATGGAGAGGGCGGGAAGGTCCCCTCTCCACTTCTCGAACACCACCTTTGGCGGCACACCGTCGAGGCCGATTACCACTACCCTATTGGTCTTTCCCACACTCTCCCCTCAGAGGTAACCCAGGGCCTTGAGCCTCCTCTTTATGGCCTCTATCTCCTCCGGAGTCAACGAGGCTGATGGCCTACTGGATTCCTCCTTGCTCGCTGCCAAATCCCTGAGCACATAGACCACGAAATCCGTGACCGAGTCGAAACCCGATCCCTGGATAATGGCCTTGAGTCTGTCGTAAAGGGGCCTGGGTATCTTTATCGTGACCTTGTCAGTTCTGGACAAAGGAGGCTCCTTTAGAGTGCTATGGCACTCTAAACGGAGTGCATTATAGAGTGGATCTTCGGTCTCCTCAAGGCCCAAAGGGGCCCGCAATCTGGATTCAGGAAGCTCTGACCCCAGATGGACGGGGAAAAATTGGCCTTACAGCTTCCTGGCGTCATGAAATCAAGCCTCTGGATCTCGAGATGGGGCGGGAGGCCCCAAGAGGGCATCCGTGAAGACTCTGGCCCTGGGATCAAGGTGCGAAACTGCTCTATTGACCTCTTGGATGGTTCAAAAATATGATGGATCCTCTTCTCGAGGGAAGGGGAGATCGTCAATGGATTCTCCTTTGGGAGCAAAAGGCCGAGGTCCAATCGTAGCGAGCCTTCGAGGAATGAAGGGTTCTTTTCCTTTCAGATTGGGGACAACCTCGTACATCCTTCCAGCCCCCATAATCCCCAACCTCCGATTCCTGGCACCTTACGTGGATGAGGTGGAGCTCGTGCTCTTCGAAAGCGAGGGTGCGGGAAACCTCCCCTCACCTAAGGAGGTCCGGCAGATGGCCTCCATTGCCAGGGAGCACCATCTGGGATATATAGTCCATCTTCCAACGGATTTGTACTTGGGAGATCCAGAGCCATGGGTCAGGGATCGGTCCAACGAGACCATCCTTCGCTTCTACAGAAGGACAGAGGAGCTCTCCCCCAGGGCATATGTCCTGCACCTTGAAAGGAAGAGGCCCGATGGGAGCACCGCTGGGGATTTCGAATCCTGGATGGGAAGGGTCCTCGGCTCCTTGGAAAAGCTGGCCAGAGAGGGCGTTGAGCTCCAGCTCCTCGCCCTCGAGAACCTCGACTACGGGGTGAGTCTCTTGGCGAAAATTGCCATGGAAACAGGGACAGGCCTCTGCATAGATGTGGGCCATCTCCTTCGATATGGATTCTCCTTGAGGGAGGAACTGGACCCATTCCTCCCCAGGTGCAATGTCTTGCACATCCACGGAGTAATGGAGCAAGTGGACCACAGGGGGCTTGACGCCATTGAGGAAGGCCCCTGGAAGAAGATTTGGAAAGGGCTTCTCGGGTTCTCGGGGAGCGTGTGTGTGGAGGTATTTTCCCTGGAGGACCTGAGGAGGTCCATGGAGAGGATAAGAGGGGAAGCCCCATGGACCTCATGAGAGGAGATCGGGGGGACGGCCATGAACAATTGCAATGAGAAGGTCCTGGTCACGGGAGGTGCGAGAAGCGGAAAGAGCAGGTTCGGCCTCGAGTGGGGGAAGAAGTTCCCTGAACCCAAGGTATTTTTGGCCACAGCCACTCCAGTGGACCGGGAGATGTTGGAAAGGATAAGAAGGCACTTTCAGGAGAGGGGGCCTGAGTGGATTACTGTGGAAGAGCCCGTCGATATCGAAGAGGCCATCAGACTTTGGGCACCTAAGGTATCCTGTCTCCTTGTGGACTGCATCACCATCTGGCTCACGAACCTCCTGATGGAAGGGTTTTCGGATAGAAAGATAGAATCCCGAACTCGGATCCTTCGAGACGAGGTCCTGAGAGCGCCTTGCTCGGTTCTCCTCGTGACAAACGAGGTTGGATGGGGCATAGTGCCGAATACTCGTTTGGGGAGGAGGTTCAGGGATCTGGCTGGCAAGACAAACCAGTTTCTCGCCCAAGAAATGGATGAGGTGGTCCTCATGGTCTCGGGTATTCCCCTGGTCATAAAATCCAAGGCCAGATCCCAGGTCCCTTTTACAAGGTCTCCTTCGGGGCCCGAGATATGAAGGGCCTATGGGAGGCCATATCCTTCTTCACCATCATTCCCTTGGGAAAATATGAGGGAAGACCTGGGCCATCGACCCTTTTTTGGCTTCCCTTTGTGGGTGGCATCCTGGGTCTCATATGGGCCAGCTTCGATGCCCTCCTCTCTCCCTTGGTCCCGTGGAGGATCCTGTGCATCCTGGATGTTCTTTTTCTCGTGGCCCTGACAGGAGGTATTCATCTCGACGGACTTGCCGACTCCGCAGATGGGCTCCTGAGTCACAGGGGAAGGGATGAGGCCTTGAGGATCATGAGGGATAGCAGGATAGGCACCTGGGGGGTCATAGCGGTGATCTTCACCCTCAGCCTGAAAGTAGCGGCACTGGAAGAGCTGGGAAACTGGGGGAGGTTCCGGGTGCTCGCCTTGGCTCCGGTCTACGGAAGAACGGCAATGTTGCTGGGACTCAATCTCTTGCCTTACGGGAGGGGGGAAGAGGGGATAGCCTCAGGGATGCTCGAATCCAAAAGGGGGATCGCTCACTGGCTTTGGCTTTTGGCCATTGTCGCAGGGAGTTTCATCATCTTGAGGTCTCGGGAATTCCTTGTGGGGAATCTCGTCTTCGGCTTCACAGTGATGATCCTCCTCAGGTTCTATTCCTCCAGGGTGGGGTGCATAACCGGAGATATGGCTGGGGCCATGGGAGAGATCAGCGAGACCGTCCTACTTTTGGCCATGGCGCTGAGTCGCTGAGTTTGCCAAGAAGGAAACAGGAGCCCTCCCATCCACGAATCTTCACCCCCGTGAGCTCCCATCTACCAGGCCCCAAGGTCCTCTTTCGTTCAGAGAATCCCAAAGGGAAGGCGGTCCAAATCCACATTTCCCCCCGATAGGATCACCCCAATCCTCTTTCCCTGGAGCTCCCCTCCTGCCTCCGATACTGCTGCCAATGCCACAGCAGCAGAAGGCTCCACAACTATCTTCATCCTTTCCCATATGTCCCTCATGGCCCTCACAATGGACTTCTCGCTCACTGGATATATGGCGTGGACGAGCCTCTGAATTATGGGAAAGGTGAACTCTCCGAGGGAGGTTCGGAGCCCATCAGCTATCGTGTCCGGATTTTCGGGCCTCACTATCCTGCCGAGTTTCAGGGATCTTATGGCATCATCCGCCCTTTCAGGCTCGCCTCCCAGGATCCTCACCCCAGGGGCAATGGAAGAGAGGGCAATGGCCGTACCACTGATGAGACCCCCTCCTCCCACTGGAACAACTATAGCATCGAGCTCCTTTACTTCCTCCCATAGTTCCAGGGCTGCTGTTCCTTGTCCGGCAATCACGAGGGGGTGATCGTAAGGGGGGATGAAGAAGGCGCCAGTCCTCTCGACCACTTCCCCCAGTGCCCTTTCCCTCGCCTCCAAAGTGGGATGGCAATACGTGATGGTCGCCCCATATCCTTCCACTGCTCTCTTCTTGACCTGGGGAGCACTCTCCGGCATCACCACGTAGCAGGGGATACCCCTCCACCTTGCAGCCTGAGCCAGGGCGGCTGCGTGGTTGCCCGAGGAATGGGTGGCAACCCCCCTTCGAGCCTGCTCCTCATGGAGCGAGAACACAGCATTTGTCGCACCCCTTATCTTGAAAGCGCCGATCTTCTGAAAATTCTCGCACTTGAAAAACAGCCGGGCCCCATAGAGACGATCCAGGCTCTTGCATGTGAGGACAGGGGTCCTGTGGACATAGGCCTCGATCCTCTTGGCTGCATCCACCACATCCTGAAAGGAGACAGCTAGGCCCCTCGGGTCCATGGTTCACCATGGGGAAGGCTCAGAAACTGAGGCCACAATGAGCCCAAATGGGAGCCAGAAGAGCACCCCTTCTCACCTCGCCTCTTAAGCTGGAAACTCTCTTGGGCCCCCGGCCTCGTCAGACCTTCCACCTCACTCCGAATCCTCCCCGGAACCAGGAGGGTTTTCCCTCTCATCTGCGGTCCTCCTTGCCACGGTGATGAATCCCGTGTGGGCAGTCATCCTGTGGACAGGCCTCACGCTGAGACCCTTCACGTGCCACGGCCTCACGAGATTCTCCACAGTCTCTGCCTTTTCGAAACCTCCCACCTCCTGGAATCCATCGTAGAGGCTCTTCACTTGGAGGGCGTTGGCAGTGAAGCAGAGGAGTATTCCACCTGGTCTCAAGGCCTCTTTCACCACTGGGAGAAAGCGCCAAGGGTCTGGCACATCCATGGTAACCCTGTCCACCCCCCTCTCCTCGATACCCAGGGAAGCGTCCGCCAACTTTATGGTCCATTGAGGGCATTTACCCAGATAGGTCTCCACCGTCTTCCTCGCCGCTTTGTGGAAGTCCTCCCTTATCTCGTAAGAGACCAGCATGCCTTCTGGACCTATGGCCCTGAGGAGAGCCATGGTGAGTGCGCCGTAGCCCACTCCCACCTCAACCACTCTGGCCCCTGGAAAGATGTCGGCCCAGATGAGGATTATTCCCAAGTCCTTGGGATAGATCACCTGAGCCTTCCTGGGCATATTCATGATCACCTGGGCCAATGTGGGTCTCAGGACCAGAAAAGGGTGCCCGCCCGATGACCTCACCCTCATCCCCTCCTGGAGCCCGATTATGGAATCGTGCTCCACAAATCCGTGATGGCTGTGAAACCTGCTTCCGGGATTCAGCCTGAAGAGAAACTCTCTGCCCTTTCCGTCCACTAGAAGGACATTTTCTCCTGCTTCAAGGGGCCTGAAATCCAAGCTCCATCTCCCAAATGGAAAACGCCCGAAGCTTTCGCCCCGGGCGCCTTCGATCCTTTGGTGCCGAAGAGGGGACTCGAACCCCTACGGGCGTCGCCCACCACCCCCTCAAGATGGCGTGTCTACCAAATTCCACCACTTCGGCATGGCGAGAAAATGATATCAAACCATCTCGATCCA
>JAPWUY010000153.1 GCA_028275295.1 Thermodesulfobacteriota bacterium
ATCCAGTACACGATAAACAACGTGATCTCGTTCCTCCAGACCCAAGGGGACGTGAGGGCAGTCTCCAGGCCCCAAATCACCACCTTGAACAATCAGCCTGCTGTGATCTCGGTGGGCATAAATGACTTCTACGTGACCTTCGAGCAGCAGACCGTCGCTGCCGCTGCGGGAGGAATAGCGACCTCTCAGGTGACAAGCAGAGTGAACCCTCTCTTCATCGGCGTCACCCTCCACATTACACCCCAGATAAGCCCTCAGGGGGAGATAGTGCTCAAAGTGGTGCCGGCAGTGAACCAGAGGGTCGGGGAAAAGCTCGTTCCCACTGGAATCCCCTCAGCCCCGACCCAGTCGATTCCCCTTCTCGAGACAAGACAGACGAGCACCGTTGTTCGCCTCAAAGACGGCCAGACCCTTCTCATCTCTGGACTCATCCAGGAGAGGGAGGTGGACACGGAGAAGTCTGTTCCCTATCTCTCGAGTGTGCCTGTTCTGGGGCCGATCTTCAGGCACTCTTCCAAGGAAAAGAAACGATCCGAATTGATCCTCCTTTTGACGCCAAGAATAGTTGATCTCGAGGCTCCTGCCAAGGGGGCCAGGCTCAACCTCCAGGAAAGGGAGGGTCGCTCATGTACACGGAATTTTTCAGCCTGAAGGAGCCACCCTTTCAGCTTCTTCCAGATCCCAAATTCTTTCTCTTCTCCCAAAGGGCGAGGGGAGCCTTCGATCAGCTTCTCTACGGCCTCGCTAATGGTAGCGGCTTCATGATGCTCACGGGAGAGGTGGGGGTGGGGAAGACAACCCTTTTGAGGACCTTGTTGCAGCAGCTAGATCATGGGATAGAGAGGGCAGTGGTCCTGAACCCCATGTTCTCATCCAGCGAGGAATTCATAAAGGCCATCCTCCTGGACTGGGGGGTGAGGAGATACTTCCCCAAGCTCATGGACAAAGCTGACTTACTGGGCTTGCTCCAGAGGTTCCTCATAAGCAGGCACCGAATGGGCCGAAAGGTTCTCCTCATAATAGACGATGCCCAGACCCTATCCGACGCGCTCCTAGAGGAGGTGAGGCTTCTGTCCAATTTGGAGACCAACGATGCCAAGCTACTCCACATTCTCCTCGTGGGCCAGCCCGAGTTGAGGGAAAGGGTGGAGAGCACGAGATTTCGTCAGTTGAACCAGAGAATAGCCATAAAGGCCTCCCTCTCTCCCCTCAGCAAAGAAGAGGTTGGCTCTTACCTCTCCCACAGGCTAGCTGTGGCAGGCTGCAAGGAGAATCTCTTCTCCCCGAGGGCTGTTAAAGCCATAGCCAAGGCGAGCAGGGGAATCCCGAGGCTCATAAATCTGATCTCCGACAGGTGTCTTCTTGCAGGATACGTGAACTCAACTCGCCGCATCGGGAAAAAGGAGGTCAAGATGGCGTTGAAGGATCTGGACTTGAGGTGACAATGAGTCTCATAGAAAAGGCCCTCATGAAACAGAAGAAGGATCTCGATGGCCAACCCCCAGAAGGATCCATGGCTCCGGATCCGAAAGGGGTCCTTTCCCCCAAAGAAGGAGGGAGGAGAGGGAGATGGCTTCTCTATCTTTGTCTTGCAGTTTTGGTTGTGGCCTCGGCCTCCTGGCTGGTTGTGGAGTGGCTACCTCTTTTGAAGGAGAATCTGACAATGGAGAGACGGATCCAGAGGCCCCAACCCCAAAAGGAGGCCAAGCCCGAAGAACGTGAGCTTCCAGCCCGTGAGGCTCCCAAGGATGTACAACTTCCCAAAGGCGAAGGGCTCACCCACGAGAGGCTCGATCGAGGCGAACCGTCTTGGAGTAGGGTCTCCGAGCCTCCCCCCGAGGGGAAAGAAGCCATTGCGGGGAAGGAGATGGAAATGCAATCGGTGGGTTCCGAGAGGCCCGAAAGAGAGCGCCCACCATCCCCTCCCAAGAAAAAAACGCCGCAAGCCCCCAAGGCCACACCCTCGGAGGCCAAAGGTGAGGAGAAGCCAGGAGGCCCCAAGAGGGATCTTCTTCTGGAAAAGGCATATCTCAATGCCCAGGCCGGAGAGCTGGCTGCGGCATTGAATATCTACGGGGAGATTCTCCGCCAGGACCCAAAGGATGTGGATGCCTTGTTGAACAGGGGCATAATAAAGACCAAAATGAGAGATTTCGCCTCGGCCAGGGAGGATCTCCTTCGGGCCAAGGAGCTCAGACCCCACGATCCTGCTATAGCCAATGCCTTGGGGGTCCTGTACATGGAAATGGGAGAACTCGATCAGGCGGCCCAATGGCTCCTCAATTCTCAGGATGCGATCTCCACGGTAAATCTCGCCCTCCTTTACTGGAAAAAGGGTGAGGAGGAGAGGGCCTTGGCTTTGCTCGAGGATGCAGAGGGTCGGCTTGGGCAGGAACCTCGCATTCCCTATTACAGGGGCTTGCTCCTCAAGGAGTTGGGGAGAAACAAGGAGGCGAGAAGGGAACTGGAAAAGGCGAGATCCCTGGCAGCCAGAAGAGGTGAGATGGATCTATTGAAAGAGATCGACCGATTGGTCCTTTCCCCTTAGGAAGCCCATGGGACCCTTGATCCTGAGCCTTCTCGCCATCGCTTCACTCGGTCTTGTGCCTCTCCTTTTGGCCAAAGGCTTCAGGCTAGACAGGGCGCTTTTCGCAATCTACGTGGCCATGATGGCTTCAGCTGCCTTCGCTGCCCTGATCTGGCCCGAGCACAGGAGTCTCCATTGGAAGCTCAACCTGATGGCGTGCGGTCTCCCTGTGATCAATACATTCATGTGCTTGGAGGAAAGGCTCCTGGAAGGGGAAGGAAGCCTGGGGAGGCTTTCTCCAATGCTCCTTCCCTTTTCCTGGGCAGGGGCTTTGGCCTTCGTCCTGGGGAGCTCCCCTGAGATCACCAATGGAGACTTTTTCTTGCCCCAGTCGCGACTAGCTCCCCTTCTCCTGGTGTTTTTTGTGGGATCAATGGCCTCCATGAGCATGTGTTGGGATAGATGGGTCAGGACCCCCCAAGCCGGGACATGGGAGGGCTTGTTCAGGCTGGGTTTGGTGCTTTGGTGGTTGATCTTCCTGTTTCTTCTGGCAAGGGCACTTTTCAGCGGGGAGAGGACGCCCATTTTTGCCCTGGATGTATTTTTGGGAGTCAACTTGGCCTGGCTTGCTGGGGCCTATCCCCTTGTTCTCAGAAGGGGATTCTTGGATGTGAGAGCGAGACCCACAGCCCATTTGGTAGGAAAGGCAACTCAGACAGTCGCTGTCATGGCCATAGTGGGCCTTTTCCTTTGGGGGGAGGCCCTCGCACTCGCCCATGGGATGTCGAGGACTGTTTTGGAAATCACAGTGATCGTTCTCCTCCTAGCGGTCATGGCCCTTCCCCTTCTTCCCATCGGGCCTTTGGCGTCTTTGAGGAGATACCTCCACCAGCACCTTTATCTCCCCGAGAGGGACTTTGCGCAGGAGGTAGCCCTGTATGTCAAGGTGATGGCCGGAAAGGAGGATCTCCGGGCAATCCTGGGCCATCTGTGCGAGGTGGTGGGCGCAAAGGCGGCGTTCCTCTACAGGCCAGACAGGCTAGGGGGAATGACCCTAGAGGCTTTCTGGGGAGAGGCAGAGGATCTTCCTCAGCGAATCGAGGGGGAATTCTTCGAGAGGGGCTCACTTTCTCCGGAGAGGAGCCTGAGGAAGCTCCTTGTCGAAGAAGAGCTGGTAGGCGTCTTGGTCCTCGAGGAGCTTCCGCAGAGGCTGGGCTGGGATAAGGAGAGTCTTCTCAGATTTTGGTCCTCAACCCTGGGAATACTTTTGAGAGAGCTCGAATGGAGGGAGAGGGAGGAGGATAGGAAGAAGCTCGCCTCCTACTCCGAGGCGACCTCCTTCCTTCTCCACGACGCCAAGAACCTGGCTCAGCTCCTCGACCTCATCCTCAAGAATTACAGCAAGCTCGACCCCTCGGAAAAGGAAAGCTTTCTCGAGATGGCCCTTCCCGGGTTGGAACAAGCTCAGGAGAGAGCGAGGAGGCTACTCGAGAAACTCGAGACCTTCCATCCAACGGACATCCCCGTAAAGGAGAGGATCGACCTGGTCCCCTTTTTGAAAGAGTGGGCAGAGGGGGCTAGATCTGCCTTCCCCCAGTTGGATCTCACTTTACGGATCGAGGCCCAGGAGGCAGAGTGGAGGGGGGATGCAAAGATCCTTTCCAAGGCCCTCGACAACTTGTTCTCCAATGCAGCTCAGGCAACAGAAGGCAGAGGGCCAGTGGAGGTCGTGCTCACAAGGGAGGGGAAGGCTCCAGTCATAGAGATCAGGGATTGGGGGCCGGGAGTCGAGGAGAAGGACAGAAAGAGGCTCTTCGAGCCCCTCTTTACGAGAAAAAAGGGTGGAATGGGGCTCGGACTTTATCAGGCAAGGGTGCTTGTGGAGAGGCTTGGAGGAAAGGTTGGCTTCAGGGAGAATTCTCCAAGAGGGAGTGTCTTCTATGTCAGGCTGGATGAGAATCCTGATAGTGGAGGATGACCGTTTCCTGGCCCAACAGCTGGGATGGTTCTTGAAGGACGAATGCGAGGTGCGAATTGCTCTTTCTCCAGAGGAGGCCAAGGAGAGGATCGAAGAAGAGGATATCCACGTGGTCATTCTGGATCTGGGCCTTCCACCAAAGCCTGAAGAGCCGTCCGTTGGCCTGGGCCTCTTGGAGGAGCTCCTCAGAGAGGACCCCCTCGTCAAGGTCATTGTCATGACAGCCCACACGGATCAAGAGACAGCAAAAAGGGCCCTCTCCTTAGGGGCATACGACTTCCTCTCGAAGCCTGTCCAGGAAGAGCTCCTCCTCACCCTCATAAAAAGGGCCTTTTTCAGAAGGGAGATGGAAAAGAAGTTTTTCGAGGGGCAGGACGAGGGGCTCCCTGTGCCCATGGTCTTTGCATCTGCCCAGATGCGCGAGGTAGTGGACCAGGCCCTTTCCATCGCTTCCCTCCCTGTTACCTGTCTCATCTATGGGGAGACAGGGACGGGCAAGGAGCTTGTCGCCAGGCTCATTCACGAGATGAGCCCCAGGAGGCGGAGACCCATGGTGGTTGTGGATTGCGCCTCCATTCCCGCATCCCTTGCCGAATCAGAGCTTTTCGGTGCTGAGAAGGGCGCTTACACAGGTGCCGATGCGAGAAGAGAGGGGAGGATCGCCCAGGCAGAGGGCGGCACACTCCTCTTGGACGAGGTTGGGGAGCTTCCCCTAGAGCTTCAGGCCAAGCTTCTCCGGTTTCTAGAAACTCACCAGTTTACCCCCGTGGGAGGAAGGACCAAAGAGGCCAATGTGAGGGTCCTCGCTGCGACGAACAGGGATCTCAGGGAGGAAGTGAAAAGGGGAAGATTCCGCCTCGACCTGTACCACAGGCTATGCCAGGTGGAGATCAAGATACCGCCTTTGAGGGAGAGGCCGGAGGACATAGTCCCGACAGCGCTCCATTTTCTCGTCTCCATAAGCCGCGAATTCAGGATGAGGCCCCCAGAGCTGACAGAGGAAGCCAAGAAAGCCCTTTTGAGTTATGGGTTTCCCGGAAACGCGAGGGAGCTAAAGAACATGATGGCCAAGGCCTTGGTGTTGAGTAGAGGCCGGCCCATTGGACCCAG
>JAPWUY010000154.1 GCA_028275295.1 Thermodesulfobacteriota bacterium
GGGGAAAGGCCCAGGGGCTGTTTTCGGCTGCTTACCGGAGAAGAGGGCTTTCGCCCTCGGCAAACAAAAGGCCCATCTGGGTCAAGGCTTCTCTTGGAAGAGGGAAATCTGATGGGAGCGGGCCTCAACGAAACGTCCTTCAAAGGTCCATTTGGAGGTGGATGTGAGGAGCCTGGAAGAGTGCCTTCCCGACTACCTTTACCATGACAGGGACGAGATTCCCCAGGCAGTGGGCAAGGCCCGAGCCATGGCCCCCGAAGGGGCCTCTGGGGATCTCCTCTTGGCGCGCCTTCGTTACTCCTCGTTGGTGGAACAAGGAGCCTTTTTCAAGGCACTGGGGAGGGTCAACTGGAGGGTTGTCCCACGGGCACCTGTCTTGGAGAAGGCTCTCCTCCACGAGCTCTCGAGGATGGGGCAGATTGTGGACAAGTTCCTCCGGGGAGTCGAGAGGAAGTTAGAGACTTCCTCCTTCTTGAGGGATTTCTTGGGGTTTCCATCATCGAGCGAGGAGGAGCTTCTCCTCAGGGCCCAGAAGGACGAGCCCTTGAAAATGCTGAGAGTGGATCTCGTGTTAGAAGAGGGGAAGGTGCCAAAGCTTGTGGAGATTCAAGTCGTTATGGGCGGTCTCGGCATAACACAGGCCCTCAGGACAGCTTACGGGCCTCACCCCCTCCTTCCTGGCATTGCCAAGGCTTACGAGGAGGCCCTGGAGGCCATCCCCAAAAGGGATGATCTTCCCAAGGTGGTTGCCACCCTCGGCGCGAGAAATTCCCATTACAGGCACGAGCATCTGTGCCTTGCGAGGCATCTCAGCACCTGGAGGATGATAGTGGCCCCTCTTTTCCTTCTGGAGGAGGGCCCCTCTGGGGTGAGACTGGGGGACACTGGGATAGGGGTCATTCACAGGCTTTTCAGGGCACCCGGAGCCCTCAAGACCGAACCCGGAAAGAGGGTTCTCAGGGCCGTTCTCCAGGGAAGAGTGATCCTCATCAATCCCTGGAAGGACTTCCTCGAGGACAAAAGGCTCTTGGCCCTTGTCCATGAGGACAGGGCAGAGGAGCTCTTGGAAGATCATCTCACGGAAGGAGAATGGAAAAGCCTCCAGGAGATGATCCCCCCTACCTGGAAGGCCACCAGAGAGAGGCTCGCCCAAGTGATGGGCCTTTCTGGATCTTCCCGGAGCTACTATCTCAAGAAAGGGAGATCTTGGGAGTGCAAGGGTCTCTTTCATGGGAGAAAGCTCAGTTCCCGACAGTGGGAGGCAGCTTGCAAGAGGGCCAAAGAAGAGGGGGACTGGATCCTCCAGAAAGAGGTGAGATCTACTCCGACCCCCTGGGTCTATTGGGATCCTTCCTCCGGGGCCATCAAGAGGATGATGGGTTATACTAGGATGTGCCCCTATTATTTCAGGGGGCGAGATGGCGGCCTCCATTTGGCAGATGTGCTTTTGACTGTGAGGGAGACCTCGAGCCGGGTTCATGGAGCCTCGGATGCCATATTGGCGGTTGTCGGAGATGATCCCGAAACTCCGTGACCTTTCCTCCAGGCTGAGTCGGCCCTCTCCCAGTGGCGAGGCCACCTCCTTCATCCTCAGCTCTCTGAAGGCCCAAAAGAGGAAGATTCTGCTGGGTCTTCTCTCCTTGATCGCAGCGGATCTTCTCGCTCTAGTCCCACCTTGGATAACAAAGGATGCCATAGATCTCATTTCCGCTCGGGGAAACCTCTCCCAGATCCTGCCCTTGGCATCCCTTATCCTGGCTTTGGCCTTGTTTCAGGCTTGCTTTCGCTTTCTGTGGAGAACAGCCCTTTTCGGGGTGGCGAGGAACTTGGAGTGCGATTTGAGGGGAAAGCTCCTGGACCATTTGCTCAAGCTCGACACACCCTTTTATGCGAGACACACAGTGGGCGACCTCATGTCTCGATGCTCCAACGATCTTGTGGCCATACAGGAGATGGTCGCTTTTGCGGGTCTTCTCATTGTCGACAGTTCCATCACCATAGGGAGCTGCATCGCCCTAATGCTCCTCATAAGCGCGAAGCTCACCCTCGTGGCGCTGATTCCCCTGCCGTTTCTCTCCTTGGTATTCATGCACTTGGGAAAAAAGGTGAAGATGCGTTCCCTGGAGGTGCAGAGGGAGCTAGCTTCCCTCACGGAGCTGGTCCAGGAAACCATATCAGGCGTCAAGGTGGTGAAAACCTATACCATGGAGGAGCTGAGGTTGAATGCTTATGAGGAAGCTTGCTCCAGATACATGGAGAGCCAGATGGGGCTTGCTGGGACAAGGGGGGCCTTTTACGGGCTTCTGGGCTTCATTACGGCCCTCGCCTCGGTGATAGTGCTTGGCACAGGAGGAAAAGCAGTGGCCCAGGGCGAGCTCACCCTCGGAGAGTTCGTTGGCTTCAGCGCTTACTTGGCCATGCTTTCCTGGCCCATGATGTCCCTGGGGTTCATGACCAATCTCATACAGAGATCCAGGGCCTCTTGGCAAAGGGTGAGGGAGATCCTGGATAGCCACCCCATCATGCCGAGGGGCTACCTTCCATTGAAGGGGCTTTCCATGGATGTGGAGTTCAGGGATGTGAGCTTCAAATATCCCGATTCCGCCTCTTGGGCCATAGAGGGCGTGAGCCTCACCTGGCCAGAGGGAGCGGTAGTAGGGATCACAGGCCCAGTGGGCTCAGGAAAGAGCACCCTATTGAGCCTCGCAGCGAGGATCCACGACCCCGATAGAGGGAAGATTCTCCTGGGAGGAGTTGATCTCAAGGAGCTCAAGCTGGAGGAGCTGAGAAAGAGGATCGCCATGGTGGAGCAGGAGCCCTTCCTCTTTTCCGAGACCATAGAGGAGAATCTCTTCCCTTGGGACGGGAAGCCCCCAAGGTCTTATCTAGAGGATCTGGCCAAGATGACGGCTCTATGGAGGGATATCTCCGCGTTCCCCAATGGCTGGGAGACCATAGTGGGAGAGAGGGGAGTCACTCTATCGGGAGGTCAGCGCCAGAGATTGGCTCTCGCCAGAGCCTTGGCAATGAATCCCTCGATTCTCCTCCTTGACGACCCTTTCTCCCATTTGGACCCAGAGACAGAAAGCGCCATTCTGGACTACATCCTCACTGCCTTCAAGGGGAGGACCATTGTCTTGGTCTCCCAGAGGCTCTCCACCCTCTCCAGGGCCCATTGGGTCATCGTCATGGACAAGGGAAGGGTCTCCGAGGAAGGCGAACCCAGAGAGCTCCTCAAAGGGGGGAGTTACCTCCGAGACTTGGCCATCAGGCAGGAAATCTTGGAGGTTTTCGGAGGATAAGGGAGGGATGAGGGCCACGAGGGCGCACGTTTCCCCAAGTTTTCCCTTAGGAGGAGATGAGGAGAGGGTCGAGTACGATCTCGGGCTCGCACTGAGGCTCCTCTGGTATCTCAGACCCTACGGATGGCTTGGGCTCATTTCCCTCACGGTCATGGCCCTGGACGCAGTGCTGGATGCTTTAGGGCCCTATCTCACCAAAGTGGCCATCGACGAACACATCGCCAAGGGAGACCTCGAGGGCCTTTGGACGGTTGTGCTTCTCTACTTGGGGTGCTCCGGGGCAGGAGCTATCGCCCAGTTCCTGAGGGTGTATTTTCTCCAGCTCACGGGTCAGAAGGCCATAATGGAGCTGAGACTCCAGATATTTGGCCATCTTCTCAGACTGCCTGCCTCCTGGCACGACAAGACCCCTGTCGGCACCTCGGTGAGCAGGGCTGTGAGCGATGTGGAGGCCATCCAGGAGCTCTTCACGCAGGGGGTCATTGTGGTCATAGGCGATATACTGGCCCTTCTAGCCATAGTGGCCGCCCTCTTCTGGCTAGACTTGAGACTGGCACTGGTTACACTGGCTGTGGTTCCTCCCCTTGCCCTTGCGACACTCATCTACAGGAGAAAGGCGAGAAGGGCGTATAGGGAATTGAGAAGCACTGTCGCCAAGGTAAATGCCTTTCTCCAGGAGAACCTGAGCGGTATTCGAACGGTGCAGCTTTTGGGCCTCGAGGAAAGGAACGGAAAGAGGTTCAAGAACCTGAACATGGCAATGAGGGACCAGCACATTCGCTCCATAAAGTACACCTCCATCTTCTTTCCCTTCGTCGAGGTGATGGGAGCCTTGGCCCTTGGGACCATCTTGCTTTATGGAGGGGGCAGGGCCCTCCAGGGCCAGATAGAGCTCGGGGTCCTCGTGGCATTCATTCAGTACATGAAACGGTTTTTCCAGCCCGTGAGGGACCTGGCGGAAAAGTACAATCTCCTCCAGGCCGCTATGGCGGCATCCGAGAGGGTCTTCGAGGTATTGGATCTTCCTCCCCAGGAGGTTCCATCCCCTCGCCTCGGGCAGCCCCCTGGGGGAAGAGGAGAGATTTTGGCGAGGGACCTTTGGTTCGCTTACAAGCCTGGCGAGTGGGTCCTGAGGGGAGTGGACTTCCGGGTGGAAGCCTCTCAGGTAGTCGCCCTCGTGGGCGCAACGGGGGCCGGCAAGAGCTCCCTCATCGGGCTCTTCAATCGCCTCTACGAGCCCCAAAAGGGGGAGATCTTGGTAGACGGACTGGATATCAGAGCCTGGCCCCTCGATGCATTGAGAATGCATGTGGCAGTGATACCCCAAGATGTGTTCCTCTTCAGGGGAACACTCCTCGAAAATGTCACCTTTTGGCGGAGACACGGTCGCCTCGAGGATGTGGAAGAGGTGGCTCGGGAGATGGGGATAGGGGAATGGATCAAGGGGCTTCCGCGTGGTTACGAGACCATGCTGGATGAAAGGGGCCAGAATCTGTCCCTGGGGCAGAGACAGCTTCTGGCCTTCTTGAGAGCCCTTCTTTACGATCCCAAAATACTCGTCCTGGACGAGGCCACATCGGCTGTGGACCCCTTCACGGAGTCGCTCTTGATGAGGGCCATGGAACGCCTCACCAGGGGAAGGACCTGCATCATCATAGCCCACAGGTTATCCACGGTCAGGAGGGCTGACAAGATCCTCGTCCTCCATCGGGGAAAGATAGTGGAGGAAGGCACTCACTTGCAGCTCCTTGGGTCTCGGGGGCTGTATTGGAGGCTTCACAAACATTACCTCGGCTCTCCTCCTGGAGACTGGAAGGAGATGGGCTTGGGCCGCGGTGAGGTTCCGTGAGGGAATCCCACCAAAGCTCGTGGCGCTCCCTCGCATAGTCCTCCCTCACCCAGCCCGTGAATATTGCCCTGAGAAGGGGTCTGTTGGCCTTGACGAGAAGGGCTCCGAAATGGAGCAGCACACCCAAGAGAAAGAACATTGTGGCGAAAGTGTGGATCAGAGTTGAGGCAGTGATCAAGGCTGGGGGGAGAAAAACCCCGTCCAAGTTCTTGACCACTTTTATGATACCCGTAAGAACCAGGATGAGAGAGATCGCCCCAAGATACGCGTAAGCCAGGCGCTGCTCCGGGAGGAATTTCTCAGCCTTGGGCTCTTCGCCAATCCCGAACATCGCGAGTATGGTCTTGACCGAGCCCGAAATATCCCCCTTTTTGGGCAAAAGGGCCCTGTGGCCCAGAAGCC
>JAPWUY010000155.1 GCA_028275295.1 Thermodesulfobacteriota bacterium
TTTATCTAGTTTTATTGTTTTCGCCTTCCTCATTTTTCACCAAGGTGGCAATTGGCTCCACAGGCTCGAAGACGCTGCCTTCCAGGTGGTCTCTATAATGACGACAACAGGTTTTGCCACAGCGGACTTCGATAAGTGGCCTCCCGTGTGCAAGTACATCCTCCTATTGCTCATGTTTGTCGGAGGGTGCGCAGGATCCACTGGAGGTGGAATAAAATGCGTGAGATTCCTGGTGCTTTACAGGTATCTTCAGGGCCAACTCAAGAGGCTCCTTCACCCCCAGGCCGTTGTGACAGTGAAGCTGGGAAAACAGTCTGTCCCCCATAGCGTGGTCCAACATGTCTTGGGGATGACGCTCCTTTATCTCGGGGTCTTCGTGATCGCATCCGGGATCATGGCCGCTTTGGGATTGGACCTGATAACTAGCATCTCTTCTGTGGCAGCGACCCTCGGAAATGTGGGGCCTGGGTTAGCACAGGTGGGCCCGACAGGCCACTATGGGGATATTCCGACGTTGGGCAAGGCCGTTCTCATATTCTGCATGTTGGCGGGAAGGCTCGAGATCTACACTGTGTTCGTACTTCTCTATCCCGAGTTCTGGAAAAAGTGACCCCTCATTCCTCTTTCTCCCTCAGTCTCTCGAGAGACTTGTTGGGCCCGAGGAGGATCAGGACGTCGCTGTCCTTTACCACGAAGTTGGCCGTTGGGATCATGTGGAGCCTCTCGGGTATCAGCTCCCTGACAGCTACCACCTGGACCCCATAGCGATTGATGAGGTCCAGTTCCCTCAGGGTCTTCCCGACAAATCCCTTGGGCGGTGCGAGCTCCACTATGCTGTAGTCGGGGGAGAAGGGCAAATAGTCGAGCATATTGGGATTGTGAAGCCTCTCTGCCACTGCTATGGCCATGTCCCTCTCGGGAAACACGATCTCCGATGCCCCTATCTTTTCCAAAATCCTTCCGTGGGGTTCGCTTATGGCCATGGCCACTATACGGCGAACCCCCATTTCCTTTAGATGAAGGGTCGCCAGGACAGAATTGTTTATCTCGGAGCCGATGCACACAACTACTGTATCCATCTCTCTCAAGCCCAACGCCTCTAGGACCTGTCTGTCTGTGGCATCGGCCACGACAGCCCTCGTTACCGAGTCCCTTATTGCTTGGACCTTTTGGGGATCCGAATCTATGGCCATTATCTCGTGCCCCTTGGCACAGAGGGTGGTAGCCAGATGGTATCCGAAATTGCCAAGTCCTATCACGGCGAACTGTTTCATATGGATCACCTCACCCCACCATTATCCCTTCTTCGGCGAAGCGGAACTTCACTATCCTCTGGCGGGAGGCCGCGACGGCCACAGCCAGGGGACCAAGTCGTCCCGTAAACATTATGATAATCAAGACGATCTTTCCAGCATCGCTCAGAGATGGAGTCACCCCCGTGGACAGGCCCACGGTCCCGAAGGCGCTCACGACCTCGAATAGAAGCTCCAGGAATTTCCCTCTGGAGCCTGGATCCACCGAAGCCCCAACCTCGGTGGCCTGCAGAAGAAAGGTCCCCACCATGACTATCACGGTGCACACTATTGTGACGCTCATGGCCCTTGCCACGCTTCCAGGAGATATCGTCCTTCCAAAGACAAAGGGCTCTTGGTAGCCCCTCAACCTACAGAGGGCCGTGGAGCAGAGGATCGCGAAGGTTCCAGTCTTTATCCCTCCTGCTGTGGAGCCAGATGATCCACCGATGAACATGAGGATAACGAGAAGAAGAAGGGTCTCGTTGGCAACCTCGCCTATGGGGATAGTGTTGAACCCCGCTGTTCTGGGGGTGACGGATTGAAAAAGGGATGCCATTATCCTGGCACCAAGGTCCAGGTCCCTCAGGGTATTCTCCCATTCCATTAGGCCGAAAAGCACTGCCCCACAGAGGATGAGGATGGCGGTTGTCCAGATGACGACCTTCGAGTGTAGGCTGAGGCAGCCCCTGGAAAGTCTCCCTTTGCGGAAAGCTTCCTTAATTTCCCTGAGGACCAAAAATCCTAGGCCCCCCAGGACTATCTCCCCAGCTATGGCGAAATTGACAAGGGGATCTCCCGCAAAGTCTTCCAGATTGCGAGAGAAAAGGCTGAATCCGGCATTGCAAAAGGCAGAGACCGAGTGGAAGACCGAGAAGTACATGGCCTCGAGAGGCGGGAACATTTTGGAGAATCTCAAGTAGAGGACGAGCCCGCCCATTGCCTCTATGACCACAGTGAATTTCACGATATCGAGAAGTAGAGAGCGGACATCCCCTGCACCCCTGTGGGTGAAGGTGTCCTCCACAACGGTCCTCAAAGACAAGGTGGGCCTCCTCCCTGCCAAAAGAAGGAGAAAGGTGGACAAGGTCATTATCCCGAGCCCACCTGCCTGGATCCAGAAAAGGAGTATCAATTGGCCCAAAAGGCTCAAGTCCTTGCCCACGTCGATCACTGTGAGTCCCGTGACACATGCTCCGGATGTTATGGTAAACAAGGCATCTATGAATCTCAGTCCTTTTCCGGAACTGCTCGGCAGAAGCCAGAGGAGAATGGCACCGATGATTATGAAGAGGCCAAAGGACAGAACCGAGGCCCTCACGGGGCTCAGGAGGGTCATTTGCCACCTCGGCCCCTTAGGAGGGGCGACGATAGCACCACCTTGTCCAGGCATTCTTCACAATTTCCGGCCCGAGGGCCCTTTTCTAGACCAAATAAAAAAATGGTCGGGACGACTGGATTTGAACCAGCGACCCCCTGAACCCCATTCAGGTGCGCTTCCAGTCTGCGCCACGTCCCGACCAGAGATCTTTATAGACCATTGAACGCTTGCGGTCAAGGCCGCAAGAGCTTCCTTATGGCCCTGAGCTCCTGTTTCACCTCCTCCAACGTCTTTCTCAACAATTCCTCTTGGAATCCCATGGAAAGCTGCTGGGGCTGGCTCCTTTGCCTCCCCATGAGCTTCTTCTTTGCACCCTCTATCGTATACCTCTCCTCGTAAAGGAGTCTCTTGATCTCGAGTATCAGCTCCACATCCTTGCGAGTGTAGAGCCTCTGCTTGCTTCTGCTTCTCGTTGGGTTCACTATCCCGAACTCACTCTCCCAGTACCTGAGCACATAGGGCTCCACCCCTGTTACCTGGCTCACTTCTCCGATCTTGAAGTAGAGTTTGTCGGGAATCACGGGCTCTTCCAGGGGCCACCTCCCTCTTCACGAATCGGGATGGAAACTCCCTCAGCTTGCCTTTTCAGGGAGAGGAATTCATGGCCTTTCGGAGGACTGTGGAGGGCCTGAATGTCAGGACCCGCCTCGGTGTGATCTGGATCTCCTCCCCTGTCTGGGGATTCCTGCCCCTTCGGGCCCTCTTTTCCCTGACTATGAAGCTACCAAAACCGGATATCTTGACGTTCTCCGATCGCTCGAGGGTCTCCTTTATGATTTCGAAGACAAGATCCACGACCTCCGCTGACTCCCTCTTGGAAAATCCTACCTTCTCGTAGACCTGATTGACGATATCGGCCTTAGTCATGCCCTGTCCTCCCTTCGGAAATTGCGCTCACGGCCTCCCATATGGCCAAGGAGTTAGCTGGCCATATGGAACCTTGGATTCTCCCAGCAGTTGCGCCCTCCCCCTCCTTCAACCCCTCAGTCTAGCTCCGAAGGTCCTCTCCAGGCCTTCAACAAGCCTCATCTGCTCCTCATTCACCTCCTCGTCCTTGAGGCTTCCCTCCTCTGATCTATACCATATTCGGAAGGTAAGGCTCTTGAATCCGTGGGGCAACTTCTCAGGGTCCTGGAAGACATCGAACAAGACAACCCTCTCCAGCCACTTCAATCCCATCCCTTCGATGTGATCCTGGACCTCACCCCCTCCCACTTCAAGGGGGACCAGGATGGAGAGATCCCTCACCACTTCTGGATACCTCGGCAAAGGCCTGAACTTGGGGACCCTATTCCACATTTTCTCCATCATCATCAGATCGAGCTCGAAGACCAAGACCCTTGACTCCAGATCCAACCTCTCCATCACTTCACTCTTGAGCTCCCCGAGCCAGCCCAACTCCACATCCCCCAAACCAATTCTGGAGGAAGCCCCAGGCTCCAGGAAAGGAGGAATCCCCTGAGGCTCGAAGCGAATCCCCTCGATCTTCAGGGCTCCAAAGAGCCCCTCCACCACCCCCTTTAGGTCGAAGAAATCTACCTCCTCGGACCTGTGGGACCAACTGCGGGGCCACCTTGCACCTGAAATAGCTCCTCCTAGCTTCTCCTTTTCCAGGGGAAGCAACTCCCCTTTCCTGGGAATGAAAACTCGACCTATCTCGAAAAGCCTCAGGTCCATGTTCCTTCTGTGAAAATTCCTGTGGACGGCCTCCAGGATACCTGGTAGCAGGGTCGTCCTCATGATCCCCTGATCGGGCCTCAAGGGGTTTTTGAGTTCCAGGGCGTCTCTCAGGGGATCTCGGGGATCCAAATCGAGGGCATCGAAACACTTGGGATCTATGAAGGAGAAGGTTATGACTTCGTGAAATCCGAAGCCAACCATCACCTCTCTCACCTTCTCCTCCATCTGCCTCCAAGAGGAGTCCCACCACTTCCCGGATGTTATCTTGGGAATCGTGCTGGGGATCTTCTCGTAGCCCCAGGTCCTGGCCACTTCTTCCACAAGATCTATTTCCCTCGTCAAGTCCACCCTCCTCGTGGGAGGGGTGACGAGAAAGGTTCCAGGATCCTTCTCCTGGACTTGGAGGCTCAATGATCTGAGGGCCTCGGCAACATCTCCGGATGTGAGCTGGGTTCCCAAGAGCTCATTCACCCTGGATACCCTCAGTCGTATCTCTCTGGGAGTAAAGGGGTTGGGGTACACGTCCAATGAGCCCCTGGCCACCTTGCCCCCTGCCAGCTCCGCTATGAGCTTGGCGGCCCTCTCCGCAGCCCTGGGACACCCCTCGGGATCTATTCCCCTTTCGAACCTGCGCGAGGCCTCGGTATTCATTCCCAGGGCCTTAGCGGTTCTCCTTATGCTCATGGGATCGAAGTACGCGCTCTCGAGCAGCACTGAGGTGGTTGTGGGCCTGACTTCCGAATTCTCCCCTCCCATCACCCCAGCCACGGCAACGGGCTTCTTGGCGTCCCATATCATGAGCATGTCTCCCCTGAGCCTCCTTATCTGGCCATCTAGGGAGACGAACCCCTCGCCCTCTTTTGCCCTCTTCACCACTATTGTCGATCCCTCGAGCAACTCGAGATCGAAGGCGTGAAGAGGTTGGCCCACCTCCCACATGACGTAGTTGGTCACATCCACCACATTGTTTATGGGCCTCAAACCCACAAGCTGAAGCCTTCTCCTCATCCAAAGGGGCGACTCCCCGATCTTCACCCCCTCTATCATCCTCGCAACGTACCTTGGGCAGAGATCCACATCCAACACCTCCACATGGAATCTTCCGTGGATGGGCTCTCCCATCTCGTCAATTCTGACATCTGGCATCCTCACCTGGGAGCGTTCTATGGCTGCTACCTCGAAGGCGAGTCCCAATAT
>JAPWUY010000156.1 GCA_028275295.1 Thermodesulfobacteriota bacterium
TTGTGGCCCCGGGATGCAGCCCCAGGGGGGACGGGAAAGGCGAGCAAGCACACTCCAGCACCGAGCTGGGAGAGAAAGATCCTCCTCGTGCAAAGGGCCTTGTGGCTTTTCCCTCTATCGTTCATCGCCCTTCCCAAATTCCCATTGCCATCACGGCCAGTTAGAAAGTCCGCCAAATCCCGGCATTTGCATGAAACTCACTGGCACAGTGCCGAGATATCTCTCCTGGAATTTCCCCGCAGGAGGAGGCTCCTCCTTGGCGCCCAGGATCAATCGAGTGGAAGCAATTGCCCTTTCCGAGACATGGCCGGCTCTGTCTTCTACAGCGACATATATGGTAATCTCACTAGCTCCGAAGCTCTGCACCGAAAATGGCAAATCACTCGTGTAAAGCACCAAATATCCCGAAAGCTCCTTTCCAGTTGAGGCGGGCACCTCGAGCCTCACGGGCATCAAAACCCCCCCCCCTGGTACCCAGAGGGAGACCTGAATGAATGTCATGTCTCCATCCGGGTCGGATGCATTCAGGTAAATCTTCCAGGGCTCCCCTGAAAAGACCTCCTTGGAAGCGAATATGTCCTGCACCTTTGGCTTGTTAGGTCCATAAGCTTTCTCAAGCTCCTGGGGACTCCTCTGATCCACAACCACACACCCTGCACCAAGACCCAGGAAAACCCCGCCGAGGAGGATGCTCCTAAACCTTCTCCAGAATCCGACTCCCTCCCGTATCATGTCTCTTGCCTCCTTTCTTGTAGACCAAGCTTCAAGTTCCAGGAGCCCTTCTCACCCTTTCTCTGGCCCTTGTGAGCCAGGGATCCGAGGGCTCTCAATCTAGTATGCCACCCAGCTCAAATGTGGTAAAGGGAGGGGTTTATCCTTTCTGGGTCCCATTGCAAGGGCTCGCAACTTTTCAATGAAGGAAAACCGCCCTGGATTTGGCTGGGGCCAAATCCCAATGACCCCTCTCTCAAGAGAAGCTTCTCCCGAGGCCGTCTTGAAGGATCCGAGTCAGGATTTGTCCCAAGGTCCTTGGGATTTTCACCCTGAGAGATAGGCCTTGATGGCCATTTGGATCTTGGGGGGAACATCCACCCCCATCTCCCCAATCCTGGATGTGTATTTTTGGAAAGAGTCCATGTGCCTCGAGGAGGAGGTGAGGACCCTGACATACTCCTCGAGGAGCCTTTCGATTCTCCTTCTCAGATGATCCCTTTCGAGAAGGCGATTCTCAACTCCTTTCAGGATCCTGAGATTCACAGGCCTTCCCACTGCCCTGTAGAAAACGAACCTTTGGAGGTGAAGATCCTCCAGATTCTCCTCTCCTATTGCCCTCACGACCCTTCCGAGATCCAGTACGTCGCATATCTCCACCTTGATCCCCTTTTGCTCCAAGGCCAAGAGCTTCTCCAAGACCTGACTGGGAATGGCGCAGACCCCTCTGTCGTCCTCGACGCATCCTAGGGCTTTCAGGTAAACCACGAGGTCCATGTCCGAGCCTTTTGTGGCCATCCCAAATGCCACGGAACCGAGTATATCGAAGGCGATATTTAGACCTTCTCTCTCCAGGGCCCTGTAACATCGTCTGAGTTCCGTGACCAATTCCCTGCTCTTCTGGGTCTCGTGAAGGAGAAAAAAGGCCTTTATCCTCTGGAGGATCCTGAAAGGTCCCCTCGGCCTCGGTGCCTTGACCTTGCCCCCCATGACCGAAAAGGCCTTCTCGTCAAGGACCGTCATCTCCATCCCCCTGTCCCCTTGCCCGTAATGGACCACATCGATCGTCCTTCCTCTTTTGAGCCTCCTTATCATGGCCCAGTCGACGCCCTTTTCGCCCAAACCCATGTCCACGAAATATCCCCCCTCTCTTCTCCCCTTCACTTCCACCACAGCCCCGAAGTTGGAGGGATTGATGCACCATGTCCGTCCCACTCTGGTCACTCCCCATTTCTCGTGCACGTGACCGAAGAGGATGGCCAGAGGCTGGGCCTCATCCAAATACTGTCTCGCTCCCAAACTCCCCGTGGGTCCCTTTCCCCTAATGGTATCCATGACCCCATGGGGTGGTTGGTGGGTGAGGACAATATGAGGCCTCACCCTTCGCAGGAACTCGAGGACTTCCGATTCCAAGGATCCCAGGTGAAGCCTCTCCCTGAAAGGGACCTGAAGGTGTTCCGGCACGCCTCGGGTGACCACAGAGGCCCCTCCATAACCTGCGATCCTGATCCCTTCGACCTCGATCCAGTCGAGATGCAGGTTCCAGGGATGAAGAGGGGTCTTCCTGAGATCCATGTCGTAGTTTCCAGGGATCACTCGCACGGTCCTGTGGGGAAAGCTCTCGAGGATTCGAGCGAGTCTACCATATGCCGCAATCATCCGCCTCTCCACTGTGTGACAGAGCCGGATGTAAGCTCGTGCCTTTCGAGAAAGCTCCTCCCCCCTGCATGTTTTCATGAGGCGGACTGCTGTTTCTAGAAGCTGCTCATCGTGCCATTTTCTTTGACGGGCAAGCTGCTCCTCCAGATCCAAGAACTTCCACGCAGCCCGACTGTCGGGAAATATCTTGTAAAGTATGTCTCCTCCCAGGAGATACAGATCGGCCTTGACCTTCTCCAGGATTTCCCCTATGGCCTCAAAATCGTCGTGAATGTCAGTGAGGAATATGAGCCTCATGTTTCACAGAGGTCCTTCTCTGGGTTGATTCTCCCCTTGGCCCGAGGCCCTTTTCGAGGATCTCCAGGGAAGGATGGGACTGCGGGCCTCATATGGTGAGGGCTTCCCGAATTGTACCAGCTGCGGACCTTGAAGGGAAAGATGGGGATGGGGGTGGAGGGAGCAACGAAGGACCCCACGGAGGTCTCATTTATCGTGGTGCCATCGACACTTGGGGAGCCACTTGTCCCCATACACCCATTGATCCGAGAAAGAGTCTTCTCTGGCGCGAGCTCCCATTGGGGTGCAAGGAAAAATGCCTTGACTCCATCTCGGAAAAGGTATATGAAAACCCATTGCCATGTCAGGCCCTTCTTGGGAGGCCACCCAGGCAACTGGGTGGCCTCTAGGATTTTTGGGGGAGGGCCTCTGGGCATCTGGAGGAATCTCTAAAGGAGCAAGGGGATGGGAAGGAAACTGATCAAAGCCATAGTCTCTTTCGCCTTCATCATCTGTCTCCGAGAAGCTCAGGCCGAGGAGTTCAGAATTGGAGCAACCATCTCCACTTCGGGCCATTTCGCAACCGAGGTGGGCCCCTTTGGGAGGCTTCTCAGCTCCTGGGCCGATGAGCTCAATTCCAAAGGGGGCATAGGCCTGGATGGAAGGAAAGTGCCCGTCAGACTTTTCCTCTACGATGACAGAAGCGATGAGGCAATAGCGAGGAGGATGTACGAGAGGCTAGCAACTGTGGACCGGGTAAACTTCATGTTGGGCCCATACTCAAGCCCTCTCACATTCGCAGCGTCCACAGCCGCTGAGATCCATAAGATACCTTTTCTCGCCATATGCGCCAACTCCCCCAAGATTTACGAGAGGGGATACAAATGGCTCGCTTGCATAATCGACGAGGCCCCCAGATACACCTATCGCTACTGGGAGATGATACGAGAAGAAGGGCTCGCAAAGACCGTTTCCTTTGTAGTGGAAGACACTCTTCATCCGAGAGGGGTCCACCAGGGAGCCAAAGTCCTGGCAGAAGATGGAGGCTTGAGGGTCCTGTCATCCCACATTGCTCCCAAGGACATGAAGGACTTCTCGTCCGTAATAGTGAAGCTCAAGGAGGAGGACCCTGACATAGTCTTCGTGGCATCCAACGTCCCGTTTGCCATCCAGTTTATGTCCCAAGCCAAGGACTTGAGATTGAGGCCCAGAGAATTTCACGTCATCCACCACGGAGGGCCTTTTCTCAAGGCCCTGGGAGAAAGGGCCGAGGGGGTCACAGGCCAGTCCTACTGGACCCCTGAGATGAAAGGGCCGGGATCTGAGAGATTCCTATCCCTTCTGGAAAAGGCCGGGATCAAACTGGAGGAATATCCCTGGGCACCGGCTTACATGATGGCCCTTCAAGTGGTGGAGAGCGTCTTGTCCGAGTGTTCATCTCTGGACCCGGAGCACTTGATTGGAGCCCTCAAGAAATCGAGGACCCAAACCCTCGGTGGGACAGTATTTTTCCGGGACAACGGCGTTGGTTCCATAAATACCTATCCCTCCCAGATCCAGGGAGGAAGGTACCACATCATATGGCCGAGGGATCTAGCTACTTCGAAGCATGTGTATCCCTCGAGATAGCAGCGGGAGTCCTCTATGGGAGTTGATCTCCAGATCCTCTTCCAGGCCCTTGCCATGGGCTCCCTCTGGGCAATGGGGGCCCTGGCAACGGATGTGATCTTGAGGGCAATGGGAAGGGTTCACATGGCCTTGGGCCATTCGTTCGTGCTGAGCGCTCTTTCGCTGGCCTGGATCGAGGAAAAGCTTTCACACCTATCGGTCCCGATCCTTCTCTTGATGGCCCTCGGGGCAGGGGCCATCTTGGGTTACTTGTCTCATCCACCTTTCCTGTGGAAGGGGATGAGGGAAGAGAGGAGCAAGGAGGGTTTTTTCCTTTTCACCCTCGGAGCTGCCTTAATCCTCGAGTTTCTCATGGAGCAGCTCTTCCCTTTGCCAGGAGTCCCAGTGGGGAAAGGGAGCATAGAACTGAAAGAGGAGCTCCTCGTATCCCCTTGGGTTCTTTGCGCAATAGTGTCTTCTCTGGCAATTTTCCTGTGTGCCTGGGCATTCTTGAGAAAGGCCAACATGGGTATTGCCATCAGGGCATGGGATGGGGGCTCGGAGGATTTGACCATGGTCGGGGCCAATCCCGCTTCATTGGCGAGGGGGATTTGCACGGTTTCCTTGGCTATCGTGTTCCTTTCGGGAGCCCTGGCAGGTTCCATACACTCCATGAACTTCCATGAAGGTCTTCTCTGGATGAGCTGTTTTCTCCTGATTGCAGTTGTGAGCAGGGGGTTGAGGCCCATGGAAGTGCTCGCCACGGCTTGGGCCATGGGGTTTGGAGAGGCCGTGGTCTCTCAGACAATGGGACCTAAGTGGCAGACATCATTTCCGCCCCTTGTGCTCCTGATCCTCCTGGGATTGACTGAGGGCCGAAAACCGAGGACTTCCCTCTAGGGGAAAGGGAGGGGGGTTCCCTTCTCATGGACAAAAGGGCCAATTGGAGGGTCCAAGAAAGCGGCCGTGTCCTGCTTCCAGCCCAGGTGGTTTAGGGTAGAGGGAGCCTTCCCATGGGAAGATGGGAAATGAAAAAGGTGGGCTTAATTCTTGCCTCCATTGGACTTGCCATCCTCGGTGCTCGGACTTTCTTCGCTTCTTGGGCTTACGGCTCCTTGCTTCTCTGGACGGTTTGTCAGAACGCTGTCTTGGCCCTAAGCTACAACTTATCTGTTGGATTTGGCCGGAGGGTAAATCTGGGCCATGGGGCTTTTTTCGGAATCGGGGCGTACGGGAGCGCCATATGCCTTTCAGAGGGGATCCCTTGGTGGGGAGGGATCCCCATTGGT
>JAPWUY010000157.1 GCA_028275295.1 Thermodesulfobacteriota bacterium
AGGGAGGCCTCGCAGCTGGACTTGGAGAGAAAAGGCCTGGAGGGCAAGAGGGAACTGCTCCTCACGGACATAATGAGACTGGATGTTCAGTTGAGGCAGAACAAGGAGAAAAGGGAGCTTTTGGAGAGGGAACTGGAAAGGCTTCGTTCCCAGCTAGGCCCCCAAGGATCTCCCCTTGCCCAATCTTCGAGACCCTTCAACGAGAAGGAAAAAGGAGATACCAAGCTTTTGCAGGAGATGCGACCCCAAGGGGGGAGGTTCAGGGACATGGGGGACGGGACAGTTCTGGACACCCAGACAGGCCTCCTTTGGGAGAAGGCTGGCTCTCTGACACCAGTTCGGTTTTCAGAGGCCGTGGCCCACGTGGAGGCCCTTAACAGAAAGAGGCTCGGAGGTCATTCCGATTGGAGGATCCCACAGTTGAGCGAGCTCAGGACACTCGTCATGGAAGATGCAAGCGAGGGGCTCAAGCTTCACCCGATCTTCGACAGGAGGGTCCCGGCTTGCTGGTCATCGGACCACCACAAGGTAGGGGCGCAAAGACACTATGCCGGGGTCGATTTCAGGGACGGAACAGTCTTGGCGAGAAGCGAGCACACGGATGGGTACCACGTCAAGGCTGTGAGGGGCCCTGTCAAGGAGGAGTCCAAGGGGAACTGAACCATCAATGGATGGAAGCCAGGGCCTTGGAAAAAGAGGAGAGAAAGTCCTCCTCAGCCATTCCCGGAAGCTCCACCTCTGGGCTTCCCATAACTCCTCTGAGACCATCTAGAATGGCGTCGATTTTGGCCTCCCTCCCCACGAGAACCCTCTCCATCCTCTCTATGACCGAGAGGGGCTTGGCGTGAAAATCTCCTGTTATGAGCACTTCCACGATCCTTCCGGCTTCGACCCACAGGGTAGTCCTCAAGAGTCCTGCCTGGGCCTTGTGGAGCCCTTCCACGCACTTGGCGCCCCTTGGAACCCCTCTGGCCCTCTCCCTCTGGGACCTACCCCAGAACCAGTCCCTGGAACAGAACATCTTCTCGAACTCTCCCACGTATTCCCTCTCCAAGGGCGTCATCTCGAGCTCTTGTAAGAGGAGATCCTCTCCGAAGATCTCCCGCACAGTCCTCTCTACCAGATCCATTATCTCCTCCTCTCGGACCTCTCTTCCGAGCTCTTCCTCGAGGCTCGTGACCCTCTCAGAAGGGCTTTTTGCCCTCTTGTCCCTCATCTTCTCGGGGGGGACCCTCAAAGCCCTCTCGAGAATTCTCCTTTCGGGAGGTGCTACATTGACCACGCACCTCAAGGTCAACACATCGTTTTCCAGACGAGCCGAACTCGCCACGACTTTTCTCCCTTCCACCTCAACATCGTTGAGAGGCCTCCAGAGGGCATCTATTCCAAAGACCTCTCTGATGGCCTTGGCCATGGATGTGAGGCCGAGCTCAAAGCCCTTCTGCAAGGTGTTGGTGGGCACCCAATCCTCTCTTGTGTCCACACTCAGGACCATGAATGCGGAGTCCTTTCCCCCCAAAATGGCCCCCCCGGTATTTCGCCTTCGGGCCACTTCTATCCCGGCTTCCCTGCAGAAATCCAAATCCAGACACTTCTCGGGATCCTCGAAGTAACCGATGGTGATGCTCTCTTTTGGAAACACATCGAGGATGACCGTGGAGGGCGCCCTTCTCTCCTCGACTGCCCTTTCCACAGCGGGAGAGATCTTGGTGGAGAATTCAGCGTAATTTTCCCTCATGCGGAGGAAACGGAGCTTCTTCTCGGCCACTTTCCACCTCATTTCCTTCTTTCCAGCCATAGCTTGAGATCCCTGAGAACCGTATCTTGGGGCCTTCTCCTCATTGCCTCATCCAGAACTGGCCCCATCTCCTCGTACCTCCCTTGCTCGAACAAGATCCCGAGGAGGAAAAGCTCCGGGGCTATATCGTCATGCTCGGCCCTGGCCTTCATCTCCCTGTACTTGGCCTCGCTCTCTTTGGGATCGTAAGGAGGCCTCTCCAGAGGCTCTCTCTCCTCCTGAGGAAGGGCCCCCCTCACCTGCATTCCCCCGGCCCTTGCCAGGCCCGCCTTTCTGAGGAGAGCGGGTATCCTCTCGATCTTCTGACCCGCTCCCGAAGGCAATGGGACGATCTCCGGTTTGGCCATCCCTCCTGCCTCTGGTTCAGAGCCCTTCTCCCCTACTCGGAAAATGGCGGGCCCTGTCCAGGTCTCCTGGGTGCTGGTTTCAAAGAATACGATCCGTATGGTAGAGCCCTCTTCCAGCCGGAATCTATCTCCCACTCGAACCTTCATGAAACTTTGGGCCTCTGCCTCACGGCCCGCCTCCTGACTCCAGTAGCTGACTTTTCCCTTGACTGAAGTGACAAGGCCCACGTCCTTGGGGATTGCCTGGGAGAAAGCCTCAGGCCCAAATGCCACTAACCCCATTGCCAGTGTGAATGACCCGAGAAACCAAACCTTGAGACCCCTCATCGTCCTTGCCCCCTTCCCTCTCTTTCTTCTTCCAAACAACAGACCGTGGTCGGGCTTTTCTTCCCCTTGAACTGGACTTCCTTGCACAGAAGGGGATTCAGCCCAGCTGATATGGCTGTCTCCAGGGTAGCAACTATCTCCCATCCCAGCTCCTTTGTAGCTGCCTCGCATCTCGAGGCGGTATTGACCACATCCCCCACTGCGGTGAGGTCCATTCTTCTAGCTGAGCCCACATTTCCAAGAACTGCTACCCCTGTATCGAGTCCTATCCCCACGCGAAGTTGGCCTAAGCCTTTGGAGCCGAACCTCTCCCTCACCCATTGCTCCATGGCCCTCACTTCCCTCACTATCCTCCTCGCAGCACGAACAGCTCTCGAGGCATGATCTCCGAATGGCACAGGCCATCCGAATACAGCCATGAGCCCATCTCCCAAGTACTTGTCAATCATGCCCCCTTCCTCGAGCACTGCCTCGGAGGCTCTTCCTAGAAATCCGTTCAGAAGCTCGACTGTCTCGTGGGGCTCCAAGAGCTCGGATATCGTGGTGAAATCCCTGAGATCCGAGAACATGACCGTTATCTCCACGGCCTCTCCTCCTAGATCCGGCCTCTTGCTGGAGAGCATTATCCTGTCCAAGGCTTCCTTGGAAACATATCGACCAAAGAGGGCTTCGAGCCTTTTCCTCTCCCTCTCTTCCCGCCGCACCCTCAGGCCCATAGCACCCAAGAAACAAACGCCCATGGAGGCGTGTACAAATGAGGAAGGCAGAAGCAACTCCGCCCTGAAGAGGACAAAGGAAACGAAGGAAGACAATGCCATGACAATTCCCACGGAGACCAAGCCCTTCCATGGATCGGCCTTCATCCAGAGTGATCCCCAAAGGACCACTGCGATGAACCCAACAAGCAATCTGAAAGCACTCGGCACCTCTCGAGGGTATTTCCCTCGGAGCACTGTCTCGCAGATATTCGCGTGGAGCTCTGCACCACTCATCATCCCTCCCTCTCTCCCCAGGAGAGAATGAGCGTACGGGGTGAGGTGCAGATCCTGGAATCCCACGTGTTCCGCTGCCACTATCACGATCTTCCCCTTGAGTCCCCTCACCTCCTCGTCCTCCAATGCATTGGGGGCGAGGAGCCTTGCCATGGAGACCCGCTTGAAGGTCCCAGGGGGTCCAAGAAATCTTATGGGAAGGGGCGTCTTCTGCTCCATCAAGTCTTTCGCCTCGTGGGATAAAGCCTCGGCCTTCGCCCTCAGGGCAAGGAGAGTGCCGAAACTCGCAAGGTACTTCCCCTCCCCAACTGGTAGAAAGGGAACGAATCTCCTCACTATCCCGTCGGAATCCGAGAAGAAGTTCGCGATCCCCACATCATCCACCCCATTGGGAAGGCTGTAAAGGTAGTCTTCAACGGGAAGGAGGATCTCCATCTCCTCTCCCTTTCTGGGGGCTAGGAGGCCTATGAGAACAATGGATCCCATGGAAAGCTGCCTTCTCAGGGGGGCATCGAAGACCCTACTCGCCTCCAGCCATGGCCCCTGGAGCTTCTTGAGCCACTCTTCTGGACTGACCGCAAAGAGATAGTCCAGACCCACTAGTCTTGCTCCGGCCTCCCTTATGATCTCCACAGCTCTTGCCAAGTGAGGCCCCCAAAAGACCATGGGCTCGTCTTTGAGACTCAAGATGGTCTCGTTGTCCATGGAGACTATCGTTACATTTTGGGGCTCCTTCATCTTCCCCGAGACATTGTGGAAAAGGTCATAGTGCCACCTCTCCCAACCATCGAGCCACCCCGCTCGATAGAGGCCCTCGGCCAAGCCCAAAGAGACGATTGCGAGGGCAAGGACACTCCACCTCTTGTTCAGCACCTCTCCCCTCTTCTCCCTCTAGGATCCGCAATTGGGGCTCGGTATGATGGACCCTCGGGCCTCCTCCGACCCTCACTCCCCCGATGCGCCCCCGTGAGCCCCTTGAGGCCCAAATCCCCGTTTCCTCGGGATCCCCATGGCTCAATTCGAGGCCCTTTTCGAAGCCGATATCCTCTCCCTAGCTCTCTCGATTATACCCTTGTCGGGCTTGAAAGGTATGGGATGGGGTGGGGGCACATCCATGAGGAGCTCCTCCCCGAAGGGTGTCTCGAGGACCTTCATGTTGTAAGCCTTCACCATGATCCTTTCCAGATTCACGGCATCGGCTGAATTGTAGGCCAGGAGGGTCTCCAGGGCCCTCGGATCTTCTGTCCTTAGGTAATCTTCCCAGAACAGGACCGCAAAGTACCCATCCACGTTTTCCAGATCTCCCCTCTCTATGCCCATGGCCCTCTCGCATCCCTTGAGTCCCCCCCTGAAACCCAGACCGGAGAGCAGGAACCTGAGATCGATATGCACATGGTCCAGCCTGGCCCGGAGGGACTCCCTCAAAATCGGCAGGTCGAAACACCTGCCATTGTATGTGACGAGGATCTTGTATCCCATCACATCTTGTGGAAACTCCCAGAGGTTCTCACCCCTGATATAAGTCCTGAGGCTCTGGCCATCGTACAGGGCCACGGTCGTTATCTCGCATCCGCCTCCAGGCCTCGCTGTCGTCTCGATGTCCAGGTATGCTACGCGGTGTCGAAACTCCCTGAAAATCCTCCAAAGTTCCCTGTGGGGCAAGGACCGACCGAAGAATCCCACATCTTCCAGGGCCAGGCGTCTTGCGGACTCTTCCACCTTGGACTGGGCAAGGTCCCTAGCTGGGGGAGGAAGGAACCTCCCTCCCCATAGGAGGAGATCCTCCCAAGTCCTCACCCCCCTTTTCCAAAGGGCCCGCTCTGTCTTGGCCCCTATACCCGGAATGTGTATGAAGGTTCTCCTGAGCACCTCTGTACCTCGGCCCCTAGGACCCCTCATCTCAGAGCCGGCCTCATTTCTGGGTGCTAGCTGCCTTTCCCCTGCTTCTCAGCCTCTTTTCTTCTCGCCTCCTTTATCTCGTCCAGATAATAGCGAATGAGGGGTGACATCTCCGGAGGCTGCCAGTCGGTTTTCTTCGGCTCTTCTGGCCAAGTGAAAGGAAGGTG
>JAPWUY010000158.1 GCA_028275295.1 Thermodesulfobacteriota bacterium
TACAAGGTGTACGAGACGCGTCAATTGAACCCCCAGGAGATGAGGGATTCCTTGGACTTTGCCTGCAAGAATTGTTTCAGATGCGTCCAGAGCTGTCCCAAGGGCCTCATCCAAAAGGCGCAGGACCCGAGATTCTGGTCTCTGGGAGACAGCTATTTCACCCCTGAGATAATCACCTCCCTCTGGTATCAAGCGGAGACAGGAAGAATACCAGTCTCGGGAGCCGGATATGGTGGACCGTTTTCCGGGCCAGGGTTCGATTCCATGTGGACCGACATGTCGGAAATAGTGAGGCCCACGAGGGACGGCATTCACGGAAGGGAATACATAAGCACTGCCGTGGATCTGGGAAGAAAACCCATGGCCCTAGTCTTCGGACCCGATGGCCAGCTCTCCTCACCAACACCGCCATTGATGGAGATACCCATTCCGGTGATCTTCGACAAGGTCCCCTGGTCTCCGGCCTCCAATGGTGTCAGTGAGGCGATTCTCATGGCCGCCCATGAGCTGGGAACCCTGGCCATAACTTGGAACGACCAGCTCCATGCCGGCGAGCTTCTCGAGAAGAGCGCAGTGGTGCACCTGGCAATGGAGCGCGAGGGTCTTCCTTTCTGGGCCCAAGAAGGGATCCACATGGTGGAGATCGACGATTCTCGTGATGCCATCTCCCTCCAGGAAAGGCTCAAGGATGTGAATCCTGATCTCGTTGTCATGATTCGCTTGAATGCCAGAAAGGGGATCGAGAGAAGGGTCTCGGAGTTGGTGAGAAGCGGTGCAGAGGTGATTCATCTCAAAGCCGATCCTTGGGGGAAGGAGATGGGGGAAGAACCCAGGTTCGTTCTCCAAGTGGCTCGTCAGACCCATTTTCACCTGGTGGAGGCGGGGATTCGGGATCTCGTGACTCTGGTTGTGGGGGGCGGTGTGGCCATGGCGGAGCACATGTGCAAGCTCATAATCTGCGGAGCGGACGCTGTGAGCGTGGATGCGGTGTTGCTGATTGCCATGGAATGTAGAGTGTGTTCGAGGTGTTCTCAAGGGCTCAGCTGTCCCGCTGGTCTTCATGAGGTGGAGGCGAAATGGGGGGCAGCCAGGATAAGGAATCTCATGGGGGCATGGCACAATCAACTCCTCGAGGTGATGGGGGCCATGGGAATGAGGGATGTGAGGAGGCTGAGGGGAGAGATGGGGAGAGCAATGTTCTTCGAGGATCTAGAAAGGGAGTTCTTCTCGAGGCTAGGGGCGAGGGTGTGAGGGATGCCAGATAGATCGGAGGATTTTCTCTTTCCCCAGGTCCGAAGGGCGCCTAGCAGGTTCCCGAATCCCCTGGGAAAGTATACCCTGGCAATAGGCCGCGAGTGCGAAAATTGCGGAATCTGCGTGGAGTTGTGCCCTCACAAGGTGTTCCAGAGAGGGGCTAGGAGGCCCACAGTGAAGGACCCACACATGTGCCAGGGCCCTGAATGTGGATTTCACGATCACTGCTGCATAACACGCTGCCCCAAAAGGGCCATAACCATGAGACCCAATCCTTCTTTCGAGCTTCTCGGAGACAAGAGATGGACCCCAGACCTCTTGGCGAGCACCTGGCACATGGCCGAGACTGGCGAAGTCCCCCATCAGGACCTGAATTACAAGACAGGGGCATCAGGGGGTGGGTTCGACAGGCTCAGGTTCGTCTTCCCACCCAGGAAAGGCCTGTTCGTGGACGAGGGGGATATCTCCCTATCCATAGACCTCAACCGGAGGGATGACGGGAGGCCCAAAATAAGGATCCCCGTGCCGTTTTACCTGGCCGGGATGTCCTATGGGTCCATAAGCATAAACGCGATGCTCTCCAGGGTCAGGGCAGCCAAGGCGTGGGGGACCTTCTGCTCCACAGGGGAGGGAGGATATCCGGAGGAGCTTTACCCTTACGATGACCATGTGATCACCCAGGTGGCGACAGGCCTTTTCGGGGTCAGGGAGGAGACCATAAAGAGGGTGAGAATAGTGGAGTTCAAATATGCCCAGGGCGCCAAACCAGGCCTCGGGGGGCATCTCCTGGGGGACAAGGTCACCCCACAGGTGGCGAGAATGAGGGAGGCCGTTGCGGGAAGCGCCCTTTTCTCGCCTTTTCCTTTCCACAGCGTGTACTCCGTCGAGGATCACAAGAAGCATGTGGACTGGATCAAGCATCTGAATCCCAGAGCCCTTGTGGCGGTGAAGGTCTCCACTCCCACTGATGTGGACATGGTCGCTGTGGGGAGCTATTTCGCGGGCGCCCATATAATCCAGCTCGACGGAAGTTATGGTGGAACCGGCGCAGCCCCCGACATAGCCAAAAAGAACATAGCGATGCCCATAGAATATGCGGTCCCAAAGGTCCACAGATTTCTCACCAGTGAGGGCATAAGGGACCAGATCACCATAATAGCCTCAGGGGGAATTCGAAGCCCCCATGATGTGGCCAAGATAATAGCCCTCGGGGCCGACGGGGTAAGCATCGGGACAGCGGATCTGGTCGCCCTCGAATGTGTCAGGTGCCACAACTGCGAATCCGGAAGGGGTTGCGCCAGGGGCATAGCCACAACGGACCCGGAACTCACCCCCCTCATAGATCCAGACTGGGGAACCCAGAGAATCGTCAACATGTACGCGGCTTGGATGAAGGTCCTGAGATTCATACTCAAAAGGCTCGGAATGAGGAGCGTGAGGGAGCTTGTGGGGAGGTGGGACACCCTCGTCCACCTGGATTACCTCCAGCCCGAGGCAATTCAAGGGGAGTTGGAGAACTGAGCTCGAGGATGAGGAGGGCTGAAGAGATGGCCCTTGTGCAAAGGGAAATAGTCGGTAGGTGGGAAGAAGAGAGGATTAGGGCGCTATTGAGCTCCAGAGCGCGCCTTATGCCCAAAGAGGAGAGGCTCCTCAAGGGGATGAGGAGCGAGGAGGCTGAAGAAGGGGGATGCGGCGTAACTGGTTTTGCGTGCAATATCAAGGTGAAGGGGAAGCACATCTTCGCCCCCTCTGTGCAGATGCACAACAGGGGGAATGGGAAGGGAGGAGGAATAGCGGCTGTGGGCTTGGAGGCAAGCCAGCTCGGTGTGGACCAAGAGACCCTCAGGGAAGACTTTCTCCTCCAGATAGCTTTCATAGACAGGGATGTGGTGGAGGAGCTGGAAAGGGAGTTCATAAGGCCTTTTTTCCTCGTGGACCACGAGGCGATCTTGGAGACCGTCGGAGATTACAGGGAGATCCCGGGTCTCGAGGTGGAACCTCCCATGGTGAAGAGGTATTTCGTGAGGGTCATGCCCCGGGTGCTCGAGATGTTCCGGAGGGAAGCGGGCCTGGAGGCCTTGGAGCCACAAGATGTCGAGGAAGAATTTGTCGCCCAAAACAGCTTCCAGATAAACATGCGGTATTACAGCTCCCTTGGGGAGAAAAGGGCATTCGTCCTCTCCCACGGAAGGGACATGATGATCCTCAAGATAGTCGGGTATGCGGAGCAGGTGGTTCAGTATTACCGAATGGAGGACCTAAGGGCCCATATCTGGATAGCTCACCAGCGCTACCCCACAAGGGGAAGGGTTTGGCATCCTGGAGGAGCCCATCCTTTTGTGGGATTGGATGAGGCACTAGTCCACAACGGCGACTTCGCCAACTACTTCGCCGTCACCCAGTACTTGAGGCAGAGGAACATCTTCCCCCTTTTTCTCACGGACACTGAAGTCTCTGCCCTCATGTTCGACCTTCTCCACAGGATCTACCGGTACCCCCTCGAATACATAATCGAGGCCTTGGCCCCAACGAGCGAGATGGATTTCGATATGCTTCCTGAGGAAAAGAGGAAGGTGTATCGTCGCATTCAGGCCTCTCACATCCACGGCTCTCCAGATGGTCCGTGGTTCTTCATCATAGCCAGAACCCTGGCCAGAGAGAATCGCTACCAGCTCATCGGAATAACCGACACCTCCATGTTGAGGCCTCAGGTTTTCGCCCTCCAGGAGGGAGACGGTGTTCAGGCGGGACTGATCTGCTCCGAGAAACAGGCAATAGATGCTACCCTCGAGAGTCTGGCGATGGAGGACCGACGTTTCGGAAAGGTGGCGGACAGGTACTGGAATGCCAGGGGAGGGAGCTACACCGACGGAGGCGCCTTCATTTTCACGGTAGAGCCCAAAGGTCCTGGGCAATGGGAACTCGTCTGCACGGACAAATTTGGAAGGAGGATTGAGGTCCCTAAAGAGAGGAGGCCTCTGGAGGTGAGAACGAGGCTGAGGGCTTCACCCCTGGAGCCCTCTGTTCGAAGACCTTTGGACGAAGCTTTGTGGGACAAGGACCCCTCGAGGGCATTTGCGCAGCTCAAGGATAGCGTGGCGTGGATGGACTACTCTGGACTCTTGAGCCTTTTAAATCACCTAGTCAATCAGGCCAGAGACGAGGAGCTCCTTCCCACGGTCATAGAGGTATTGACCCTTCTCCTGGACCGCAGATATCCCACTGGCTCCAAGAGGAGAAGATCCGTAGTGGAGATGATCTCCGACTCCCTGGAGAGGATCTTCAACACCCTTCCCCTCTTGGACGGATCTGTGGGATACAGGTTCTCCAGGATCGATTTCCACAACCGGCACCACCTCAGGCCCCCTGAAGATGGGGAGGAGGTCCTGGTCCTGGATGCCAGGGGATTCCCCCCAGAGGGGGACCATTGCGACGCCCGGCTCATATGCTCAGCTTACGAACTCGGCTGGAGAAGGTTCATAGGATACGGATATAGGGGACAACGTTTTCTCGGCTGCGGATTGGGCCCTGCCACCCATGGTGTTCGAATAGATGCATATGGAAGCACCGGAGATTATCTGGGCTCCGGTATGGATGGGATGGAAATAAGGGTCCACGGAAATGGTCAGGACCAGCTGGGGCAGATCCTCAAGTCAGGGAAGTTGGTGATCCATGGAGATGTTGGCCAGACCTTCATGTACGGAGCCAAAGGTGGGGAGGTCTACGTATTGGGAAATGCAGCGGGAAGGCCCCTCATAAATGCCGTTGGAAGACCCAGGGTGGTTATAAATGGCACAGCCCTGGATTTTCTGGCCGAGTCTTTCATGGCAGGGGATCCTCACAAGGGTGGTGGATTTGTGGTTCTCAATGGTCTGACCGTGGACACCCAAGGAAACGTGTACCCTCAACCCACGCCATACCCGGGCTCAAACCTCTTCTCCCTGGCCTCGGGTGGAGCGATCTTCGTGAGGGATCCCAAGAGGCAGTTGGTCGAGGAACAGTTGAACGGGGGCGAGTTCCTCCCCTTCACCGAGGAGGACTGGAACCTGATATTCCCCTACCTGGAAGAGAACGAGAGACTCTTCGGGATCTCCATCCGGGACCACATCCTGAAAGTGGATGGAGAGGTCCTTCCTCCTGCTCAGGTCTACAGGACCATAAGGCCCAAAAGGACCTCCGCTCTCGCTGGTCACGATGGCTTGAGTGAGTGGGAGTGAGAAGGGCCT
>JAPWUY010000159.1 GCA_028275295.1 Thermodesulfobacteriota bacterium
TAGCTCAAGACACGACTTCCTATGGGAAGGACCGCTCTGGGACGAGCGAGCTTCCCCAGCTTCTCTCGGAGCTGGACAGAATAGAGGGCCTGCACTGGTTGAGGGTCATGTACGCGCATCCCAGGGGACTGGACGAGAGGGTCCTAGAGGCCCTGGCCAGAACCCAAAAGCTCTGTCCCTATCTGGATGTCCCCATCCAGCATGCATCCAGAAAGATCCTGCAGAGAATGAATCGTGGGATAGGCCCCGATGATATTCGGCTGAGGATCTCGATGCTGAGGGAGGCTATCCCGGGCATTCACCTGCGCTCCACGGTGATAGTGGGCTTCCCAGGGGAGACAGAGGAAGACTTTGAGGAACTCCTCAACTTCCTTGACGAAGTCAGATTCGAGTGGCTGGGAGGCTTCGTGTACTCGATGGAGGAGGGGACAGAGGCTGCCCTTATGCCCCACAAGGTCCCGAAGAGACTCGCCCAAAAAAGGCTCTCCACGGTGATGGCGAGACAAAAGGCAATAACCCAGAGGGCCTTGAAGAGATGGGTGGGAAAAGAGCTGGAGGTTCTCGTGGAGGGAGTGAAGAGAACCTCCTTTTCGGGTAGGACAAGTTTCCAAGCTCCTGGGATAGACGGAGTCGTGCGGGTGAAGGGAACCATTACTTCAGAGCACACCTTTGCCAGAGTGCTGATCACTGGAGTGAGGGGCTACGACTTGGAGGGGTCTTTGATGCCCCTTAGCTCATTTAGTTCATCCGGGCTTTGAGGCTTGCGAAAAAGGGGCTCATCCAAATCCAGGACCTTGAGGGGGCTTTTGCCAGTGAACATGCGGATTATTTGCCCGATGGTATAGGCCGGCCCTTGGAGGACCAGATGGCAATTTTTGAAAGTGCATCCATGGATCTCTGTGTCTCCCCTTTCAAGCACAACGATACAGTCTTCAAATTCGCAATGCTCGAAGGCCTTTCCATCCAGTTCTATCCTCTGCTTTTGGAACCTAGAGTTCCTGTGCCTCACCCTGTAACCTGTCATCTGTCCTCTGCCTCCATCTGGCTTGCGGCTCTGGCTCCAGGGCCCCCACTAGCATCTCTCTCACCCGTAAGTCAATCTTTGGCCAAGACCTCTGTGATGTCCTTTTCCCTGAGCATGCTCCTTTTCCAGCTCTCGAGACGAGGGAGGAGAAAAGGAAGGAGCCTCAAGGAGAAGTAGGGAGGGAAAAAGGGAAGCCCCATCATGTCCCCGAAGATCATGAGAAAGAGCATATCTTCGAGGGCCTTCCTCTCGCGACGGAGCTCTATCTCGAGCTCGTAAAGGGTCGCCCCGTAGGCGAGCTCCTTCAAGGCGTTTTTCAAACGACCGAATGTCCGCTGAAAATCCTTCAAGAGATCCCTGGTCTCCAAGTACATCGGGGAATCGACTCCATCTCAATGGCCACCTGCCATCTGCAAATATAAGCCTCCCTCGAGAAAAGGACAATGGTTTTTGGGCCTTTCTGGGGATGCTACTCCTTACTTCAGCCCCCACTCCACTAGATAGGTTATCGCAAAGGAAGCCCCTTGGTTCCATTTGTCGGGCACTTCAGGTACCCCCTGGGAAGGTCTTGGGGAATGGAGAGCGCACTGCTTTTTCTTCCCCTCTAGAAGGGATCGGCCAAAGGCTCTCAGTCCTCGCAACCGAGTCTTGGAGAGACTCCAGGCCGAGCTCCCTGAAACCGAGAAACCCGTTTCCTCATCATTCTCCCTCTTTTTTCTCACGGCGGCTCAGGGCCAGGAGGGCCTCCTTACGCTCCTTTGCATTCTCTATTGCCACAAGAAGGGTATCCACGGGACAAGGCTTGAGCAAGATGTCCCCGACACCCCCTTCCAGTGCCCTTGCCGCTCTCTCTAGGTCCATGTGGCCACTGAGCATAAGAACTGGGGTAAGGGAATCCGTCTTTCTTATCTCCTCGAGAACAGCGAGTCCGTCCATGCCTGGCATCTTGAGGTCCAGAACTATCACATCCACCTCATTTCCCCGTTTCAGCCACTCGAGTGCAGTCTCTCCATCTTTGGCGATGGAGACCTCAAGCCCCCTTCTCCCGAGCACTTTAGCCAGGGCCTCGGCGTATAATTCCTCGTCATCCACAAGGAGAACCCTTATCCTCCCACCCATCCCCAGGCCCCCTTCCCTCTTGGGACAACTTCACAGCGTCATTGTCCATCTTGTCGTCACGGATTCTCACTTCTTGTCCTTTTTCCCTTCTCTGTCAAGGGCGGCCTCCAGCTTGAGCCAGCTCCTCTCCCTCGCTTGGTGAATCTTCTCCACTAGCTCGTCGAGGTCCATGGGTTTGAGCACATAGTCGAAGGCCCCTGCCCTCATCCCCTTGATTCCCATCTCTGTGGAGCCGACCGCCGTGAGGAGGATGACCTCCGTCTCCGGCCACTTAGCCTTCATGGTCTTGAGGGTCTCTATCCCGTCGATCCCAGGCATCATCACATCCAGTATCACCACATCGAAGGACTCCCTCTCCATCCTCCCCAATGCCTCCTCCCCGCTGGGCACACCACAGGCGAGAAATCCCCTACGATTGAGCACCTTGACTAGGGATTCCAGGAACTCCTTCTCGTCGTCTACCAGAAGCACCTTAACTCTCTCCATGGGGGCCTCCCTGGGCAAAAAACCTTCTCACGAGAAACCCTCCGCCTCCTATGGTGATGAGGACCATGGGCAGAAAGACCATCAAGAAGTAACCCGGCATCTCATCACCTTTCCCGTGGCTCAGATACATGCTCAGAGTGAGCTCCCCCAAGATCAGCCCATTGAGGCCACAGGTGGCAAGGAGCCTTGACATATGCGTCTTCATGGTGCCCCCTTTTTGCTTTTTCCCCTTTGTGGGCCCCTTCCCTCTTCACTTCTTCATGAGGTCTTGACGGGTCACGTTCATGACTTTGATGGCCACTCGTTCCGTCCCCTTCACCTCGTACGCTATCCGCAATATGTCCCCGACTTTTGGTGGGGCCCCTATTTGAGCCTTGGAAGCATTGTAGACAGAGGTGATCCCAGTAGGCCTGCCATAGGGGTGCTCTTGGGAGAATTCCGTATCGTATTCCTCCAAGGTTATGGACATGGAGCCTTCATCAAACTTCAAACATTTGCCCTGACTGACCTCAGCACATAGTCCTGCTGAGGCAAGACAGAGGTTCAGCAAGATGACCATTATGCCCAGAACCGAGCGCCTTCTCATGGCTTCCCCTCCTCATGCTGCCTTTGCCAAGGAGCGCGCCAAGGCCTTCTTTTCCCTCAACTCTTGGGCAGCTCCCTTGATCATTATCACAGTTATGTAAGCTGACATCAGTCCGATTGTCACCAATATGATGGCAGCTGACAAGGAACTGAATCCGAACTCCTTGAGAATGATCGAGACCATGCAAGCGACGACACATATTCCGAATGCTATCCGGATCCCATACCCTTTCGCATACTTTGTGGCCACTGTCCCTATTTGAGCCCCTACGGCAGCGCCAGTGAGCATGACGAATACCGCAACCAGCTCTATCCTCCCTTTCATGGAGTAGGTGAAGGCACCGTACAGGCCGGATATCATCACCTCGAAGAGATCTGTCCCCACTGCTATGTGAGTGGGACATCCTATCAGGTAGACAAGAGCTGGCATCCTGAGGAGCCCCCCTCCAATGCCCAGGAATCCCGCCAGCAGTCCTGTCATGAAACTCACGGTTATGGGAAGCCAAACGGAGCATGTGAAACCCGCTGTCTTGAAGTGGACCACTGGAGGTATCTTGATGCGGTGAAGGGTCTTATACCATGTGATGCCTTCTGCCCCTTTCTCCCCCTCGACCACTCCCATCCTCTTTTTCCTGGTCGCCTTGTAGTAGTCATAGAAGACCATCGTACCGATGAGGGCCAAGAAACCCACGTAGATCCACCTCACGGTCGACTCCACCTTGCCGAGCCTCTCGAGGTACATGACGAGCTGTGCTCCCACCTCGATGCCAATGAATGTGCCCAGAACCATTATCAGGCCCAATTTGTAATCCACGTTTCCGAACTTGGAATGTCTTATGGTCGAAATCATGGACTTCCCAGCTATATGGGCCATGTCCGTCCCTATGGCGAAGGCCATGGGAAAGCCCAATATGTTCAGACCAGGGGTCACCATCCAGGCTCCCCCCATCCCGAAGAAGCCGCCTATCACTCCCACCGAGAAACCTATCAGCACGAGGCCAGGCCAGAAAATGGTCACCCCTGCAATGGGCATGTAAAGATAGAGCCATTCCATGGATTCACCTCCCTCAGTGTTCGATTATCTTTCTCGTCTTGAGATCGATTCCGGTTCGAGACATGAGCCAGTCCATGAGAAGACCCAGCAAAGCCCCAAAAAGCACAGTGAGCACAACGGCCCATACTGCGAAGAGAAGGGTATTGGTATTGTAAAGGTTCGCGAAGTACTTCATGATCCCACTCACCCTCCGCGTGTCCGCTACAACCACAAGGTTTGTGGCCTTCTCCCCTCCAGCCCACACCCAATCGGGAATCCATCCCACCGCCATGCCAAGCAATCCCACAATCGGTGTCAAAAGCCTTCCTCTCTTCGGAACTAGCCTCATCTCAACCCTCCTCTGGATCCGGTATTTTGCGAGATCTCCTTTTGCGAGATCTCCACAGACATGTCCATAACCAGATCCATGCCAAGAAGGTTCGCGCAATTGGCTGAGACGAGGCGATGGGCCCTTTGAGGGATTGCGCCGCATCGTGCAAGATGTCAAAATCCTTCATGGGTTGAGGGAATTGGAAAGGATGTTCCACCGTGGAGATTTTCCCTTGACTTAGCAGTAAGTGGAGAGAGGAGGGGTGTATTCCCGATGAAGCTCATCAAATGGGATGCGGGACTTTGGGAGCTGCAAGTTCTCGGCTTCAAGATCGGGGCAATGCGCCTCAGGACAAAGCTTCTTCTGGCCATAATCCCCCCTGTTGTTGCGATCTTGGCAGTTACGGGATACGTGACCCATTTTTTTGCCAGCCACTTTCTGAACCAGGCCTTGGAAAGGCATGTCTCAGCTCAGACCTTGGCCATGGCCCACGAGCTCGAGATCTTCTTCCATCAGTGTCGCGAGGATCTTTTGCTTTTGTCTCGCCAGCCCTTGAGTCAGACGGATCTTCTGAAGGCCATCCAGGCGAGGAGCCAGATCAGGGGATACACGTACAGAGAGGTGGCCTTGGTAACGCCCAAGGCCAAGGACAACGTCTTCCTCCTCGATGTGGGCCGGGGAGCACTGGCTGTGAGGTCCCAGGACATGGCGCAGGTCAAGCCCAGCCCCCTTGTTCTTTTGGAGAAGATGGACCAGATGGAAAGGGGCAGTGTGTGGGTTTCGGACATAATGGAAGTCACCTATCCTCCGAGCGGCGATGGCACAATAACTCAGCCCATCGAGGCCCAGGTCCTCCGATTCGCGACTCCATATCTGGGAGATGG